>JAEIOG010000043.1 GCA_016342495.1 Phycisphaerae bacterium | reverse complement strand
TCCATTGCCCAGATTATAAACGAAAAGCTGGAATTATTCACTTGTAAAAAGAACTAATTATTTATGCAACAGGCTCAGTATATTTTCGTAATATTTTAGCCAAAAGTAGGATAAGCTTCCAGCTTGTCCCCATAGTGCGCCAGGCTAACGCATGAAATCGATTCTTATCATTCCCGCGCAGGCGGGAATCCATCTTCTTTGCCCAAAAAAAGGGATTACATTACTGGATCCCCGCCTGCGCGGGAATGACATTTTTACCTTTTAGTTTTTAACTTTCAAACTGACTATCGGGCAGTTTGAGTATTCTATTACCTATATTATTTACTGTTTTGCTGTCAATGGTACAAAAAAATAGGAAAATATTGACGCTAGAGAGCTTAAATGCTATCCTGCGTTGATATTTTTACAGGAGACACACTATGCAGATAGCAATTGATGCTCGCAATGCGTCCGTGGCGATGGCCATGTTGACCAGCGATCAGAAAAATACGGCCCTTAAAGCCATAGCCGTTGCGATAAATGCCAATGCCACCAGGATAATCGAAGCTAACCAGCTTGATCTGGCTCAAGCCAGGCAGGATAATATCAGCGATGTCCTTTATAAACGTTTGAAATTTGACGAAGCCAAAATCAAAGAAGTCATCGATGGCATCGAATCTCTAATCGCCCTTGATGACCCAATCGGTGCTTCAATTTCAAAAACTGAACTGGACGATGGCTTTATTCTCAACCAGGTAAAATGCCCTATTGGAGTTTTGGGGATCATTTTTGAATCTCGCCCCGATGCTTTAGTTCAAATCTCAGCTTTGGCTCTAAAAAGCTCTAATGCGATTCTACTCAAAGGTGGCTCCGAAGCAATCAATACCAATCGTATCTTAGCTGACATTATCAGCAAAGCCGCCATCAATGCCGGCGTACCTGCCGGTTGGCTGGGACTAATCGAAGATCGAACCCAGGTTGCCGCGATGTTAGGTATGCAAGGGTATATCGATTTAATTATCCCGCGAGGATCAAATCAATTTGTTAAATATATCATTAATAATACCAATATTCCAGTGATGGGCCATGCCGATGGCATTTGCCATGTATTTATCGACAAGACCGCCGATAAAGCGATGGCTATCGATGTCGCCTTTGATTCTAAATGTCAATATCCAGCGGTCTGTAATGCGATGGAAACATTACTGATCCATCGTGATATCGCTGCTGATATTCTCCCTGATTTAGCGGCAAAACTTAGCCAGGCCAATGTCGAACTTCGTGGTGATAGCAAAGTTTGTGAAATAATCAGCTGCAATAAAGCAGAAGACCTGGATTGGAAGACCGAATATAATGAACTGATTTTATCGATTAAGGTTGTCGATTCGCTCGAGGAAGCTATTGCCCATATCAATCAATATGGTTCCGGCCATACCGACGCGATTATCACTAGCGAACAGGCTACTGCCGACAAATTCATGCAATTGGTAGATTCTGCTGATGTTTTCTGGAATTGTTCAACCCGGTTCGCCGATGGCTTCCGCTTTGGACTGGGAGCCGAAGTTGGCGTAAGTACCGGCAAAATCCACGCCCGCGGCCCAGTCGGACTCGATGGCCTGACTACATATAAATGGAAACTAACCGGTAATGGCCAAACCGCAGCGATGTACAGCGGTACAAATAAACGAAATTTTAAGCATAAAAAACTATAAATATCCCAATAATAGATTTTTTCAATCATTCCGACTCACCTCAATGAGATATCTATCTCCAACTGGTGTGCCCAATTATTCATCCCACCTAAGTTAATCTAAACTTCTTTATTGCCTACCCGCATTACCTATCTACATTTCAATATCACTTTTCCCGGCCAAAACAAATTTACCAACGGAAAAAATGTTAATATTTATTGATTATATGGATTAATCCAATCGATACGAATCAAATCCTGATATTTTATACAAATCCAGGATATAATACCAAAATCACGCCAGTAATCCTCCGATACTATAACATGATATACCAGCAATACAGTTAGTTTTTGTCCAAAACTTTCGCAAGTTATTTACTGTTATTATTAATAGTGAATAGGTCAGTTTTTATTTGAATAAATATATATCTTTTCTCGGAGAGCATTACTCGTAAGAAAGCCAAGGGTCATATGAGAAAAAAATCAAAACAAAAGAATAAATTAAATCAGATCAAAAAACAAAATATTTTTGATTCGAATATTGAAGCTCTGGAACCCAAAATAATGTTATCGGCCACCTGGGTTGATGCTGATACTTTAGATGAAATTGATCATTCTACCAATGATGACGATATCTTCTTTGGTGATTCCGCAAATAATTTTGCCGATGGCCGCAGAGGTGATGACCAGCTATTCGGCAATGCCGGTGACGATGCCTTATTCGGTGATGATGGTAAAGATATAATTGATGGCGGATCTGGCGACGACGCCTTATTTGGAGAAAAACATGACGACATCCTCATTAGTGGTGGCGGCAATGACTATATGGATGGCGGTGCTGGTGATGATACTTTTCAGTTTACCGGGGCTAATGACGGAGATGTTATCACAGTAGTTGGTGGCGACCAAAGTGACACTATCGACCTTTCTGAATATAATAATGACCAGATAACTGATGATGGCAGCACAATTACAGTGGATATGGGCAATGACGAATCATTCACCATCAATTATTCTGAAGTTGAAAATGTAATATTCAATAATTTGCCAACCGCAGAAAATGATACCTTCACTACTAATGAAGACACTGCTATCACAACCGCCAACGTCCTAACCAACGATACCGACCCTGATGGCGATACCCTAACCGTCGATAGTTTCACTCAAGCCACCCACGGAACTGTAACCTATAATGATGATGGAACTTTCAACTACACCCCAGATGCCAACTACAACGGCGAAGACAGCTTCACCTATACCATCACCGATGGCAATGGCGGTACTGACACAGCGACGATCAACATAACCGTCGACAGCATAAACGACACACCCGATGCAATCAACAACGACTTCACTACCAATGAAGACACCTCTATCACAACTGCTAACGTCCTAACCAATGACTCCGACCCTGATGGCGACACCCTCGCCGTCGACAGTTTCACCCAGGGGACCCACGGCACCGTAACCTATAATGACGATGGAACTTTCGACTACACCCCCGATGCCAACTACAACGGCGCCGACAGCTTCACTTATACAGTTTCAGATGGCAATGGCGGAACCGATACCGCTACAATTAATATCACCGTCGACAGTGTAAACGACACTCCCGATGCAATCAACAATACCTTTACAACCAATGAAGACACTGCGATCACCACCGGTAACGTCTTAACCAACGATACCGATCCCGATGGCGATACTCTCACCGTCGACAGCTTCACCCAGGGAAGCCACGGAACCGTAACCTATAATGACGATGGAACTTTCGACTACACCCCCGATGCCAACTACAATGGTGCCGACAGCTTTACATATACCGTCACCGATGGCAATGGCGGTACCGATACCGCAACGATTAACATAACCGTCAATACAACAAATGATGCACCAGATGCTGCCAACAACGACTTCACAACCAATGAAGATACTGCGATCACCACCGGTAATGTCCTAACCAACGATACCGACCCTGATGGCGATACCCTCACCGTCGATAGTTTCACCCAGGCCACTCACGGCACTGTAACCTATAATGATAATGGAACTTTCAACTACACCCCAGATGCCAACTACAATGGCGCAGACAGTTTCACATATACCGTCACCGATGGCAATGGCGGTACCGATACCGCAACAATCAACATCACCGTCGACAGCATAAACGACGCACCAGATGCCATCAACAACGATTTCACGACCAATGAAGATACAACACTAACAACCGCCAACGTCCTAACCAACGATACCGACCCCGATGGCGATACCCTCACCGTCGATAGTTTCACCCAGGGGACCCACGGAACTGTAACCTATAATGATGATGGAACTTTCGATTACACCCCCGATGCCAACTATAACGGCGCTGACAGCTTCACTTATACTATAACCGATGGCAATGGCGAAACCGATACCGCAACGATTAACATAACAGTCAATACAACAAATGATGCACCAGATGCAATTAATAACGACTTCACAACCAATGAAGATACTGCTATTACTACCGGTAATGTCTTAACCAACGATTCCGACCCCGATGGCGACACCCTCACCGTCGACAGTTTCACCCAAGCCACCCACGGCACCGTAACCTATAATGATGATGGAACTTTCAACTACACCCCCGATGCCAACTACAATGGCGCAGACAGTTTCACCTATACCATAACCGATGGCAATGGCGGTACCGACACCGCTACAATTAATATCACCGTCGACAGCATAAACGACACACCCGATGCAATCAACAATGACTTCACAACCAATGAAGACACAACACTAACAACCGCCAACGTCCTAACCAACGATACCGACCCCGATGGCGACACCCTCGCCGTCGACAGTTTCACCCAGGCCACTCACGGCACCGTAACCTATAATAATGATGGAACTTTCAACTACACCCCAGATGCCAACTACAATGGCGCAGACAGTTTCACCTATACCATAACCGATGGCAATGGCGGTACCGACACCGCTACAATTAATATCACCGTCGACAGCATAAACGACACACCCGATGCAATCAACAACGACTTCACAACCAATGAAGATACAACACTAACAACCGCCAACGTCCTAACCAACGATACCGACCCCGATGGCGACACCCTCACCGTCGATAGTTTCACCCAGGCCACTCACGGCACCGTAACCTATAATGATAATGGAACTTTCAACTACACCCCAGATGCCAACTACAATGGCGCAGACAGTTTCACCTATACCATCACCGATGGCAATGGCGAAACCGATACCGCGACCATTAACATTACCGTTAATGCAGTTAATGATGCCCCAGATGGCGGCAACGATTTAATTGTTACAGATGAAAACACTGTAATTACCAGCGAAAACGTCCTGGCTAATGACACCGACATTGAAGGTGACACAATCAGTCTGGATAGCTTCACACAAGCCAGCAATGGAACCGTAACCTATAATGACGATGGAACTTTCAACTACACCCCTAATGAAAATTTCACTGGCAATGACAGTTTCACCTACACTATAACCGATGGCAATGGCGGAACTGACACCGTGACCATTAATGTAATAGTCAACGAGCCTCCTGAGGCTACTGGGGATGCTTTTTCTACCGATGAAGATACCACGGTTGTAACAGGTAATGTCCTGGCCAATGATTTCGACCTTAATGGCGATACTCTCACTGTTGACAGTTTCACCCAGCCAAACCATGGTTCTGTTACCTATAATGATGATGGAACTTTCAATTACACCCCCGACGCTAACTACAATGGGCCCGATAGCTTCACCTACACCGTTGCAGATGGCAATGGCGGAACTGACACTGCGACAATAGACATTACTGTCAACGCAACTAATGATGCACCCGTCGCCCTGGACGATATTATAACCACTAATGAAGACACCACGATCACAACCGCCAACGTCCTGACCAATGACAATGATATAGATGGTGATATTGTAGCTATCGACAGCTTCACTCAGCCCACCCATGGCACAGTCACCTATAATGATGATGGAACTTTCGACTACACCCCCGATGCCAACTACAACGGCCCCGACAGCTTCACCTATACCATCACCGATGGTAATGGCCAAACCGATACCGCCACGATAAATATAGCTGTCAACGCTGTTAATGATGCCCCAATTGCCAATGACAACACAGCAACTGTCGATGAAGACAGCTCAGTAACCACAGAAAATGTAATAACAAATGATACCGATATTGATGGCGATGTTTTAACCGTAGAAAGCTACCAACAACCATCCCATGGTTCCGTCACTTATAATGACGATGGAACTTTCAACTATACACCTGCTGCTAACTACAATGGTTCTGACAGCTTTACTTATACCATCACTGATGGTAATGGTCAAACCAGCACCGCCACCATTGAAATAACTGTAAACGCTGTTAATGATGCTCCCATCTCCAACACCGACTCTATCACTACCAATGAAGATACCGAAATCACAACCCACAATGTCCTGGCAAATGACACTGATATCGATGGCGATACCTTAAGTGTCGAAGACTTCACTCAACCTGAAAATGGAACCGTAGTCTATAATGACGATGGCACCTTTACATATTTACCCGATGCCAATTACAATGGCGCAGACAGTTTCACCTATACCGTCTCTGATGGCAATGGCGGTACTGACACCGCTACTATCAATATAAATATCAATGCCATCAACGACGCCCCAACACCAGGTAATGATACAATCACTGTCGATGAAGACAGCTCCGTGACAACCGGCAACCTTATGAGTAATGACATCGATGTCGACGGCGACAGTTTCTTCGTCAATGGCGTGACAAATCCAAGCCATGGTAACATATTCTATAATGGCGATGGCAGTTTTACCTATACTCCCGAAGCTAACTACAATGGCACCGACAGCTTTACCTATACAATTGATGATGGCCTCGGCGGAACCTCTACTGCTACCGTTGAAATTGTAATTAATTCTGTAAATGATGACCCGAAAGCCAAATACAATATCTATTCCGCTGTGGAAGACACCACCAGTACCACCGGCAATGTCTTAAATAACGATTCTGATATTGATGGTGACACCCTGATTGTAGACAGTTTCCAGCAACCAGAACATGGAACCGTTACATATAATGGCGATGGCACTTTCAATTACACCCCGGATGCCAACTACAATGGTCCTGACAGTTTTGTATACACTATCAGCGACAACAATGGTGGAACTGACTCTGCTAGAATTCACTTCAATGTTGAAGCCGTCAACGACGCCCCTCAAGGCCTGACAGATAGCTACACCACCAGTGAAGACACATCAGTAACCACCACCAATGTGCTGGCAAATGATTCGGATATCGATGGCGACACCCTGCACATCTCCACTTTCACCCAGCCCAACAATGGCAGTGTCACTTATAATGGCGATGGAACTTTCACATACTCCCCAGATGCCAACCACAATGGCACAGACAGCTTCACCTACACCATTATTGATGGTAATGGTGCAGAAGAAACCGTTACAATAAATCTAGATATCACAGCCGTCAATGATGCCCCAGTAGTAGTAAATGATTCCCTCTCAATTGCTGAAGACAGCACCATTACCACCGGCAACCTGCTGGCAAACGATGTCGATGTTGATGGCGACACCTTGACTATTGACAACTACACCCAGGTAAGCCATGGTACACTTACATATAATAATGATGGGACGTTTAATTATACTCCCGACGCCAACTACAATGGTTCCGACAGCTTTACCTATACAGTTTCTGATGGCAATGGTGGCTTTGACACCGCAACAGTAAACATAAACATTAGCTCGGTAAATGATGCGGCAATAACTGTAAGCGATACTTATACTACCGACGAAGATACTCCATTAGTAACCGGTAATGTTTTAGATAATGACTATGATGTCGAAGGTAATACCTTAGGCATAGCATGGTATAGCCAACCCGAACACGGCACAGTAACATCAAATGGGGATGGCACCTTCAATTACACCCCTGACGATAACTTCAATGGCTCCGATAGCTTCACCTATACCATCAGTGATGGCCGGGGAGCGACCCAAACCGAATCTATCATCATCAATATCAATGCAATAAATGACAACCCCGATGCGGAAAACGATTCTTTTACGACAGATATCAATGAAACATTAACTACCACTAATATTCTCAATAACGACTCTGACATCGATGGTGACACCTTAACCATCAACAGTTTCACTCAACCAACTCACGGAACCGTAGTCAACAATGGTGATGGAACGTTTAACTACACCCCAGATGCTGACTATACTGGAAATGACACTTTCACTTACACCATAACCGATAGCAATGGCGGAACCGACACCGCAACCATTAGCGTCACCGTTGGAAATACCGACCCCGGTGACCCCGAAATACCTCCAACCGATGCGATTAACGATTCTTTCTCTACCGATCATAATACCGCTATCACCACTTCCAATGTCTTAAGTAATGACATTGATGCCCCGGGAGAAGGATTAACAATTGATAGCTACACCCAACCTGGGAATGGCACGCTCACCTATAATGATGACGGAACTTTCACCTATACACCTAATGATGGCTTCAGCGGCACCGACAGCTTCACCTATACAATTTCAGATGATAACAATGTTATCGACACCGCCACTGTCAACATATCCGTTGACACCGCCACCCATGCCCCCGATGCTGTCAATGACAGCTACTCTACAATTGAAGATACTCCAGTTACTACAGGCAATGTCCTGGCCAACGACACAGACCTCGATGGCGACACCATCGCCGTCGATTCATTTACTCAGCCCGCCAACGGCACCGTTACCTATAATGACGATGGAACGTTCGATTATTCACCAAATGCCGACTACAACGGTACCGACACCTTCACCTACACCATCACCGATGGCAATGGCCAAACCGATACCGCTACTATCAGCATTTTCGTTGACACTGACACCCATGCTCCTGATGCCGTCAATGACAACTATTCCACTAATGAAGACACTCCACTTACTACAGGCAATGTCCTGACCAACGACACCGACCTCGATGGCGACACCATCACTGTCGATTCATTCACTCAGCCTGCCAATGGCACAGTCACATACAATGATGATGGAACGTTTAACTACACACCCAATGCCGACTACAACGGCACTGACTCCTTCACTTACACCATCACTGATGACAACGGCCTAACCGACACCGCCACAATTAATATCAATGTAAATCCCGTCGAAGATGGCACCGAAGCAATTAATGACACATTTACTCTTGATGAAGACACCAGCATAACCACCACTAATGTCCTGGCCAACGACCAGACTGCTGGCAACGAAAACGCTCTTTTCGTCTATGATTTCACCCAGCCCGCTCATGGTAGCGTCGATTACAATGATGATGGAACCTTCACCTATACTCCCGATGCTAATTACAATGGAACCGACAGTTTCACCTATACAATATATGATGGCGAAGGCGGAAGTGACACTGGCACCGTTTCACTTAATATAAATGCCGTAAACGATGCCCCGACAGGACATAACGATTCATACTCCACCACCGAAGACAATAGCATAACTACCGGCGTTTTAACTGCCAACGATTCCGACATTGATGGCGACTCCATCACTCTCGACAGCTTCACCCAGGCCACCCATGGCACCGTTACCGATAATGGCGATGGAACCTTCACCTATACGCCCGACACCAACTTCAACGGAACCGATACCTTTACTTACACCATCAGCGACGAACTTGGCCTTACTGATACCGTACAAGTAAATGTCAGCGTAGCCAGTGTCAATGATGCACCGGATGCCCAGGACAATACCGCTACCGTCGATGAAGATATGATCCTTACCACCGAAAATGTCCTAACTAATGATTTTGATGTTGATGGCGATAATATCCTTGTTTATGACTTCTCCGATGCCAGCCATGGTACAGTAACCTATAATGGCGATGGAACTTTCAACTATAATCCTTATCGAGATTATAATGGAACCGACAGTTTCACCTACACCATCATTGACGGCCAGGGCGGCACTGACACCGCAACCATCAACATCACCGTCAACTCAATCAATGATGAACTAAAAGCCGAAAACCTGACCTATTATGGTGACGAAGACAACAATGTCACCACAGAAAATGTCTTTAGCTTCTTTGAAAATGTTGACATCGAAACTGTATCAATAGATAATTTCACCCAACCCGATAATGGCACCGTAACCTATAATGGCGATGGAACTTTCACCTATGTCCCTGACGCCAACTTCAATGGCCACGAAATAATCAATTATACTATCATCGATGATGGTGGTCTGGAATCAACCGCATGGATCAAATTCAATGTCGCCGCCGTTAACGATGCACCAGATGTCATAGATGACGCCATGACTATCGATGAAGACACCGCAGTTACAACAATTAGTGTCTTAGCTAATGATTCCGATATTGATGGCAACTCTATAATGATACCTTGGTTCACCCAACCAGAACATGGCTCAGTAACTTATAACGGTGATGGCACCTTCGATTATGTCCCTGAACTCAACTATAATGGAACAGAAACTTTTGAATATACCGTAATTGATGGCCAGGGCGGCAATGTGACCGGAACTATGACACTCAATATCACACCTGTCAATGATGCTCCTATCGCAATCAATAACACTTTTACTACCTCTGAAGATACCCCACTAACTACCGGTAATGTGCTAACCAATGATATTGATGTCGATGGCGATGTGCTAACCGTAGACAGCTTCACTCAGGCCAGCAACGGCACAGTATCATATAATGATGATGGCACTTTTAATTATCAGCCCGATGCCGACTACAATGGCGCAGATAGTTTCACCTATACCGTCATAGACGCCGAAGGCATAACCAGCACCGCCACCATCAGGGTTAATGTCACTCCTGCCAACGACGCACCAATCGCTGACGACGATTCTTTTGTAGTCACAGAAGATACCACCACCACAACTGATAATGTTCTTGCCAATGACACTGATGTTGACATCGAACCATTATTTGTGGATAGCTTCCAACAGCCCGATCACGGCACAGTAACCTATAATGGCGACGGCACTTTCGACTACACCCCCGATGCCGACTATTATGGCGATGACAGTTTTACCTATGTCGTCACCGATGGTAATGGTGGCTATGACAGCACCACAATAAGCATTACTGTCAACCCCGTAAATGATGCGCCAAGAGTTGGCCAGGACACCTATTTCACCACCGAAGACACCTCGCTTATCACTGGGTCTGTTTTTGACAATGATTATGAAGTCGAAAATGAAACTATGACCTTTGAAGGCTTTACCCAACCGGCACATGGTACCGTCTCATATAATGATGATGGCACTTTCACCTATAACCCCGATGCCAACTTCAATGGCAATGACAGTTTCACTTATACCATGAGCGACATACATGGCGCAACCACAACCGAAACCGTAACCATCGGCGTTAGTGCCGTAAATGATGCACCCGAAGCATTTAATGATACCCAAAGCGTAACTGAAGACACCACCGTCACACTCAATCCTCTGGCTAACGACACCGACCTCGATGGCGACACCATCTCAATTTCCCAATTCGATCAACCCGAACATGGAACAGTAACATTAAACGACAATGGCACCTTTAACTATACTCCCGATGCCAACTACAATGGCCCCGACAGCTTTACCTATACCATAACCGACGCCGACGGCCTTACTGACACCGCTACCTTCAATCTGACCGTCATCGCCGTCAATGACGCTCCAGATATTGGCAATGACATTCTATCTACAGATGAAGACACTCCGGTAACATCAGGCAATTTACTGGCAAACGACAGTGACATCGAAGGTGATACCTTAATGATAGATTCTTTCACCCAGCCAACCCATGGCTCGATAACATACAATGACAACGGCACTTTCACCTATACCCCTGAGGAAAATTATCATGGTGCCGATTCATATACTTATACAGTTAGCGACGGCAATGGTGGCATCACTACCGGAACCGTCAATATCAATGTCGGCTCCATCAATGACGCCCCCGTCATCGGACAGGATAACTTCAATACCACTGAAGACACTCCTATCACAACCGATAATATACTAGCCAACGACACCGACGCCGATGGCGATACCATATCTGTCTCTGAATTCACCCAACCTGAAAATGGAACCGTTTCATACAATAACGATGGCACTTTCACCTATACCCCCAATGCCAACTATAACGGCACTGACAGCTTCACCTATACCATAACCGACGGCAATGGTCTTACCGACACAGCCACCATCAATCTAACCGTCAACGCCGTCAACGACGCTCCAGATATTGGCAATGATACTATTGTCACCAATGAAGATACACCACTGACAACCGGCAATTTACTCATAAACGATAGCGATGTCGAAGGTGACACGCTGACGATAGATTCATTCACTCAACCTGCCCATGGCTCAATAACATATAATGACGATGGCACTTTCAACTACATCCCTAATGATAACTATAACGGTGCTGATTCCTTTACTTATACTGTAAATGATGGCAATGGTGGCATCACCACCGGAACCGTCAATATCAACGTCGGCTCCATCAATGATGCCCCCGTCATCGCTCAGGACAACTTCAATACCACTGAAGACACTTCTATCACAACCGATAATGTACTAGCCAACGACACCGACGCCGATGACGACACTCTATCTGTCTCCGAATTCACCCAACCTGAAAATGGAACCGTTTCATATAATAACGATGGCACTTTCACCTATACCCCCGACGCTAACCATAATGGCGACGACAGTTTTACTTACACAGTCACAGATGGTAATGGCGGAACCAAAACCGGAACCGTCAATATATCTATCGCAACCGAGGAGGATGCCCCCGTTGCAAACAACGACTCTTTATCCACCAGCGAAGATTCAACCCTGGTCATAGACAATCTTTTAGATAATGACTTTGACAATGATGGCGACGCACTTGACATAACAAGCTTCACCCAACCAGAACACGGTACCCTCATCAGCAATGATGATGGCACCTTCAGCTATACACCTGATGCCAACTATAATGGCAACGACAGCTTTACCTATACCGTCTCTGATGGCAATGGCAATAATGTTATTGCTACCGCCAACATTACTATCAATGAAGTCAATGATGGCCCAGTTGCCACTGATGACAATTTCTCCACCGACGAAGATACCGCTTTCACCACCGGCAATGTACTAGCCAACGACACCGATATCGATGGGGACACTTTAACTGTCAATGAATTCACCCAACCCGACCATGGCAGCCTGACCTTCAATGATGATGGCACCTTCACCTACAACCCCGACGCCAACTATAATGGCAATGACAGTTTCACCTATACCGTCTCTGACGGCAATGGCGGCAGCACCTCCGCCACGGTCAATATTTCAATATCTGCTGCCGATGATGCGATATCAGCGACAGATGACCATTTTACCACCAGCGAAGATAATGCCATCAATGCTAATCTAATAAACAATGACATTACCCTTGATGGGGAAACCATTACTGTCGATAGTTTCACCCAGCCTGACCATGGCACCGCAATCGTTAATAATGATGGCACTTTCACCTACAGTCCCGATGACAATTACAATGGCACTGACTCTTTCACCTACACCATCACCGACGAAAATGGACAAACAAGCACCGCCACAGTTACAATTGATGTCGAATCAGTCAATGACGCACCTTTTGCCAGCGGCGAATCCATAGCAACCACTGAAGATACCGAAGTCACTACCGACAATGTCCTGGAAAATGATTTCGACCTTGATGGCGACACCCTGACAGTCTCAGGCTGGACTCAACCGGAAAATGGCATAGTGGTTTATAATAATGATGGAACTTTTACCTATCTGCCAGAAACAAACTTCAATGGAAATACCAGCTTCTCCTATACCATCTCTGATGGCAATGGCGGCACCGACACCGCTACCATTAACATTAATGTAAATTCTTCCAATGATGCCCCCGAAGCAATCGATGACCAGATAACCACATCCGAAGACAATGCCGTAACAATTGCAAATGTCCTGAACAACGATACCGACCTTGATGGCGACACAATCACTATCGACAGCTTCACCCAACCAGAAAATGGACAGGTGACCTTCAATGGCGATGGCAGCTTCACATACACGCCCAATGACAACTTCAATGGCGATGACTCTTTCACCTATACCATCAGCGATGGCAATGGCGGATTTAATACCGCGTCAATCAGCATCAATGTAAATGCCGTAAATGATGCCCCTGTCGCCAATGATGAGGTAATAACTGCCACCGAAGATAATGTAGCTCGCAGTGGTAATGTAATAACCAACGCTTCAGATATCGATGGCGACAATCTCACTGTTGACAACTTCACCCAGCCCAGACACGGCAGAGTTACTTACAACGACAATGGGCAATTCACCTATAAACCAACAGATAACTTCAATGGCACTGACTCCTTCACCTACACTATCAGTGATGGTAATGGCGGATTTGACACCGCTACCATTGACATAACAGTCAAATCAGTTAATGACGCACCTGTTGCAGCAGATGACATCGTCCAAACCAGCGAAGACACTCCCGTTATTATCTCTAATATTTTAACTAATGATTCTGATGCCGACAAAGATCATTTGAAAATTGACAGCTTTTCTCAACCTGAAAATGGACAGGTTGTCTTCAACAACGATGGCACCTTCACTTACACCCCTAATGATAATTTCAATGGCTCCGATTCCTTCACCTATACCATCGTTGATGAAAATGGTGCCAAAGATACTGCGACTGCTTATATCAATGTTGATGCAGTAAATGACGCCCCTACCGCCAGCGCCGGCATTGACATCACCATTGAAGAAGGTCAAAAAGTTATACTAAACGGTACCGCCAACGACATCGATGGCGACTCACTTACTTATACCTGGGTACAAACTGGTGGCCCACATGTCGATCTCGAAAACCCCAATGCCGCTACACTGGAATTTATCGCCCCTGATGTCTCCTCTGACTCACAGGCTGCTTTCGAACTCCATGTTTCTGATGGCCAGACAACAACCGTTGATAATATCATCGTTAACATCACCGCCAAACCAGAAGACCCCAGCAGCATCGAGGACGGTACTGACACCACCGTCGTTTTCAAATTTGATTCAGATAACGATCAAAACATAATCTCCAATGATTCAGGAAAAACTGATAACACAATCAAGTTTAATGACGACCAGCACGACAACAATTTTGAAGATCAAAACCTTGACAATGCCTCAGATACCAGTATCGAATCCAATCCACTCAAGCAGGAATTTGATCGCCTGTTTGAACCAGTAGAACTGCAAGAATCCAATGAAATCCCGTTGCCACAACAAATATCCTTACCACAAGAACAGATCACTGCTGGCTTTGAAAACAGTTTTGAAGATAATACATTACAATGGGATTTTGAAAAATCTACCGATGATGATACAAACCTTGAAATCCACCAGGAACAATTAATCGCTGACAATACCGAACAGCAAAATATCTCAAAATCAAAACTAAGTCGTATACCTTTATTATGGTGGCTAATGAGAAATAACCCTAATGACGATGATAATAATGAAAAGAAATCATCAAAAAAACCTAAATAAAAATTAAAGGTATCTCTAATAATTGCTTTTGAGCTGAGAGCAGAAGATGTTTTTGGCTGACAAGGAACAAAGAATCGTGCATATTTGTAGATATTCACGGTTTTTTGTTCCGCAGCCCAGCCAAACCCGCATTTATCCACTCAATTCCATCAAAATCCCTGTCCAATTCTTATATTTTCACCCTGCCACTCAAAAATCTCACTCACCATTGTTGGGGATATCTAGGTTTTTTATGTAAAAAATTGGAAATGACGATATAATAATGGTGAGCTGTTAAGGCTTGTCTTTTTTTATTGAGGAAAATAGATGGTTGAAGTCAGAAAAGTAAAAGAAAATGAGCTGGAAAGTGCTTTGGAGTTGTTGTTTAACGACCCCAATTCGAGCCAAACAGTGCGCCAGCAGGTTGACTCTTTTAAGCAACTTGCTAAACGGGAAAATTATGATCTGACACGGCAGTTTGTCGTAACTGAAGATGCAAAAGTGATTTACAGCTGTTGCTACCTGGCCAATGCTGGTGGCAGCGCGACGGTCTTTAGTTCAAATCCAGGTAAATTAGATTCTGCCCAGCAGATTAAAGCGGTACGAGCATTAAGACAGCTACGCCGCTGGGCTGAGCATAGAGGATCTAATTTTCTGCAGATATACCTGGAAACCGATGATAAAGCCCGGCGTGATATTGCATTACGCTGCGGATTTAAATATCTTACAAATTTGAAGTATTTGTATTATATGAATGATACAGAACTGCCAAAAGTCGATGTACCGCAAGTCCAGTGGGTTAGCTACACTGAAGATAATGACCAGCTTTTTAAACAGGTTATGAAAGCAACTTATGTCGATAGTGCTGATTGCCCGGAATTGTCCAAGTATCGGGATATGGACCAGACGCTGGAAAGCCACAAGGCAGCAGGAGAATTTGTTCCTGAACTTTGGCGTTTGGCATATTATCAAGGCCAGCCGGTCGGCGTATTATTATTGTCGATTTTGAAAGATGGCCATACGGTTGAGCTGACATATATGGGCCTGGAAAGATCATGGCGGGGACGTGGATTTGGCAAAGCAATATTGTTGGAGGCGCTGCTAACCGCTAACCGGCTGGGTTGTTATATTACCTTGGCCGTTGATAAAAGAAACATACCGGCAGATAAACTTTATGTTGGTATGGGATTTAAAGAATTGTTTGAAAGAGCGATTGTTTATTATTGCACTGCCGATTAAATCCATCATTTGCACTTTATAATTCAGAATAAAAATGAAAGTGTCGCTTACGCGGCATTTTTTTATGGTTTTGTGCAATGGGTGGTATCAGGTTTTATTTATAAACTATATATTGTGTTTGGTTGTGAATTTCTAAGAACTAACAGGTTGCCGCAACAGTAATTCACAAGTTTTCCACAATGGCATTTAGGTTGTGGATAAGAAGTTGATATGTTGTTTTTTTTTATCATAAGTTGTTGATAACAAAAGACATTAGCATTGTGGAAAAGAAAAGCATTATTTAGGGTTGATTCTAAACCAGAAGCAATTATCATATTAATAAGTTTCGCGAAAGAAACAACGCATTAAAACTATAAAATTTAATGCAATTTATTTATGGCCAAGGATGGTCACATTTCAGCCAGGGATAGGCATCGCCAGTTCTATGCGTGGGTATTGGTATTAACCGCGTTAGATCAGATCGAGTTTTAATAATATCATAAATCTCAACAGCATTGTTGGTGTATTTGTGATAAATGTACGATTGCCGCTATGGCGGCCTTAGCCAACGAGGTTGATTTGGAAACAAATTGTGTTGAATTATTAGATAATATAACCGACAGCATTGCTGATAAAGTCGGACAGAACTGCTATAAAATGTGGTTCAAGAACACTACCAAGATGATAATCGAAGATAATTATCTCAAAATTGGTGTTCCAAATCAGTTCACCGGTAACTGGATCGAAAAAAAATATCTCTCCCAGATCAACGAAGCCATAAATGAAGTTTCGGTCAGGCATATGGATATTACTTTTGTGGTTGATCCGGAACTTTCAGGTAAGCAGAGAAGCCGACAACTTGATAATCAGGCCGCCAGTGTCAGCCAGACCATCAACCCCACCGGTAAACGTGTACGTCGCCAGGAAAAGAATCCTGTCAAACTGCGTATGAAGCTGGAAGAATTTGTTGTAGGAACATCAAATCAGTTGGCTTTTAATGCCGCAAAGATGGTTGTCGCCCAACCCGGAAGTCATTTTAATCCTTTGTTTATCCATGGTGGCTGTGGTCTGGGCAAAACCCATCTTTTACAAGGCATTTGCAATGCCACCATCGCCAACAACCCCCAAACACGGGTTTTGTATGTCAGCGGTGAAGAATTCACTAATCGATTTGTGATGGCCTTAAAAAGCGGTAAACTTGATTTGTTCCGCCATCGTTTTCGTCAGGTTGATCTACTGGTAATTGATGATGTACATTTTCTGGCCAGCAAAAAAGCTACCCAGGAAGAATTTTTACATACCTTCAACGCTATTGATGCCGCTAATAAGCAGGTAGTATTAGCTTCAGATGCTCACCCCAAGATGATTGGTCAACTGTCTGAAAGTTTGATTAACCGATTCATTTCAGGCATGGTAGTTAAAATTGATGCCCCTGATTTATTAACACGCTGTGGCATATTACGGCAGCGGGCAGCGAAGATGGAAAAACATGTCCCTGACGTGGTCATTGAATATATCGCTGATAATGTGCGTGCCAATGTCCGTGAGCTTGAAGGGGCCTTGCTGAAAGTGTTGGCTTTTACCCAGCTTATGCGGGTGCCAATCGATTTGAATGTGGCCAATCAGGCCTTAGCTGACCATATCGTCAAAAGCGGACCGGTGGTGCATGTCTCAGATATTGAAACAATCACCGCTACATTCTTTGGCATTACCCCGGCAGATTTGCATTCCTCACGAAAGACCAGAACTATTAGCCTGGCCCGTTCGCTGTCGATGTATCTGGCCCGTAAACATACTTCAATGTCATATCCTGAAATCGGCAGATTCATGGGCAACAAAAACCATGCAACCGCGATTTTAGCCTGTAAGAAAGTCAAAGCCATGTTAGCCAACGCCGATGAGCCAGTCAGCTGGCAAAGTTCAACCGGCAAACGACAAATGGGTATCATCGAACTATTGGAAAAACTGGAAGCTTCCTTTACCAATAAACGATAATTCAAAGCAACTCAGCACTTACGCATCTAAATGATTGTGCCCGGCCCTGACGCAATACTGCCAACAAAACAGCGGCGAGCGGTAGCGACCCGCTAACTCTCAATTTCTATCCAGAACGGTAGAATCCCACCTGCGTAGCAATAAACACACTTCTAGACCACTCCCCCTTCAAGATGACGAAGATGATGGCTCCTTACCTCTATATCAAAACATTGGTTCAACGGTAAATATTTATTAACCGCTACAATAATGGGATAGGAGCCCGGCTGACGCAGATAGGTTACCTGGTCATCATGAACTTCAGAATATAGCCCCCGCAGGATAGTGCCGGCTGGGTAAAGACGCTCAAGCATCGGCCCATCGATTTCATTTCTGATTTTTTTGGTCCAGTAATCATAATGTTTGCGGTTTTTTCGGAGAAAGCGTGTCCCGGCTTCCAGAAAAAGTTTGGTACCAGGAAACGGGACAACCTGGCGGATATTGATACGGCGGATCATCAGCCCATCATCATAAATTCGTTTCAATGCATTATAATTCATTTCCAGAGTTTCAGCAGTTTCATTTTCCAACCCCAGCAACAGATTAATACCCGGCAACAATGCAAAGTTGCCATTGTCGCCGCGAACACCGCCAATCCGATTGATAAGCTTAATAGCATCCATCGCCGAATCAGGCGTGGTATTGAGATTATTAGTTTCACAAACATAAGGGTCAAAAGATTCAATCCCCATCGCAGCGGTAGACCCTGCGGTCAAATATTTCACGAAAAGTCTGGTGCGTTCCTCATTCACCATCATCGGATTGACATTGTCGATATGCAAAAGCTCCGGGTTAATCTCGGCAATACCCTTTAGGAGATTTTCAATTTCGGTTTCACAGCCACCCTGATAAGAGAAAATGCAAGCCTGTTTACCCAGACGAAACCAGTTGGCCCCCAATTCCTTAAAACGTTTTATTTCAGCTATAATATCGGAAGTGTTACGCCATTGCTGAACGCTTTTCATAGGCTCAGTACAAAATGAACAGCCAACCTCACGGCTGCAGCCTCGCCCTGTTTCAATTTCAATTGTGCGTTTTTGTGGGATTTGTTTGAAAATGTCAGCGCCATCAATAGCATAGTCCTGCAATTCATCATAATCATCGAAAAGTTTGGGCCAGAACTCATCATAATCAGTTTCGGCAGCAGTTTCGGCGGCTTGGCCTCCCTGAAGTTGAGTCCCACAAATAGCCGCCGGCCCGGCAAGACAGCGATAATAGCGATGGCCTTTAAGCAGATTCTTAACCTCAGCCAACGTCCCCGGCACCGCCGACATATACTTTCCGGGTGTCTGAATACCCGCAATGATAATTATTTGTTCAGTATTTTCAAGAATGTGATTTATTTCATCAATACTGCGGGTGCGATTTACGATGTTTTTACGAGTCTTATAACCCAGCGGGTCAAATGTATTGTCATCAATTCTCCCATTCCAGTTAGCCAGCCGTAAATCGTCAATAGTCAAATAGTTAGGCACATCATCAAAAGACCCTGCCACATAACGCGGATGCACCCCCAGATAAGGCGGCACCCCCAACCCAGCCGGCTCATCAGTATAACAGTCTATTATTGTAACGGTGTTTGCCATGGTTATAAATTTTTTAGAAAAAATTCAAAATAATATTTGCCTATATACATTAGGGTGCCTAAAGTATTTTTGCACATTCGCTTTACATCTTGCTTTTGCATTTTATCAGTATTTAAGCGTAGTTAATCTTGACTTTTTGTCAAGATAAATCGTTATATCTTTTAATTCAAGGAGATGCTATGAAAACAAGAGTATTTTTATTGCCGGCACTACTATGTGGTTGTTTTCTTTTAGGTGGGTGTAATCGCGGCGATTTTACAGTCTTAACTACCAAAAATATTCCATTGAATAATTTCACTTGTGATTCAGGGAAGAGCGGTTTGTGTACCGAAGGGCATGATACAAATCACATTATTATCTTTTTCTCAACCAAACCTTATTTACATTTTGAGGAATCTATTGATGATGCGTTGAAAAATGGCAATGCCGATATATTAACAAATGCACGATTGACACAGACAGCTTTCTATATTCCTTATATCTATGGAATATGTGATTTAAAGACAACTGGGACTGCAGTTAAATTTTAGATTAGTTAAAATGATATATAAATAAAGGAAATAGCAATGAAAAAAACTATTATAATAATATTGATGTCGATAATGGCCATAGTCAGTAGCGGTTGCGTGAAGGCGAGGATATATGATTTTACAGCGATTTCAACTAAGCCAATAAAATGCGAAAATGTTGATTTAACAAAATTAGATAAAGTTGAAGTCAGTGCCAGAAAAGTGTTTTTTTTAGGATGGTTTTTTAACTACGAAGATGCTACAGATCGCGCAATTAGTAAAGCAAATGGTAATCTAATGTTAGATGCAGTTGTTTACCAAGTCTATGGTTATCCATTTTGTTCATGCGTTGAAGTGAAAGGATCGGTTGTAAAAGTACCGATAAATTAAAAATATTGGACCCCTTATAGTAAGCTTACCACCTTGGCTTAGATATTAGTAATTTAAGCCAAGATTTTTTTGATTCATATTTATTTATTGACATAGGAGATTTGTGATTAATATGAAAAGAAAAATAATATGTATCAGTATTTTGCTTATATTTATAGCTATGGGTAGCGGTTGTTATAAACCCCAATTTGTAATACCTGATAAAAATCAACTTGACGCAATGAAAAATTTAGCTGTGGCGGTTAAAGGCAAACCAAACTTTTTGTATAGAGACGCAATGAAAAAGGAAATTTTTGTCCCTCCGGCCATCGATTCGATGGTTAGGAGTGCTAAAGATCGAAAAATCACAGAACAATTAAAACCAAAGGATTTTTTACTTATAGCCGACCAGGCCTTTGCCGATGTCTTAATTAAAAACCTGAAAGAAACAAAACATTTTAATGAAGTTAAAATCGCTGATATAAATGGCGGTAGATATGATGGTTTGCTTGAAATTACCATTATTGCCTGGGGTGCTACGACAAAAGCTGAAGATTCTTATATAATTCTACCATTTGTCAGTTTAATTATTGAAATGACTGACTCCAACGGTAAATCAATCTGGCATGAAAAGAAGACAATGGTTAATAACACCAATCGAACACTGGCAGACTATGATGATAAAATTGTTTTTGAAAAAGATTTTAAGGAAGTTATTGAAAAGGCCGGCAAAGAAGTCTCTCTGTTAATGTTTGAGTAATATTTGCGGTATAACGGATATTCCAATTTGAAAGGATAATAAAATGACTAGAGTAATATGGCTACTTGTGATTTTCGTTTCATTAACCGGATGCAAACAGGGACAGGTGGGGAGACCTCCCAGAGTCGAAAATCCAGCAACGGCTGGAGAATTTTATGTTCTCAGGGAAAAAACCAGCATGGGTGCCGCTTTGCCTTATACCATTGGCATAGATCATCAGGATTATGTGGTATTGACCAGCGGCAGTTACACAAATATCCAGTTAGACAGCGGCTCGCATGTCTTAACAGTAAAATACCCACGACAGGCCTTTCTTGGGACTGCCGAAGCTTCAATGGAATTTGAATGCGAACCTAATAAAAAAGCGTATGTTTTGGTGGGACCAAAAACCATGGGGGGAGTAAAATTTGGTATCCTTCCAGAAGGCGGCGGTTCTGTAAGGGCTAAATCATATAAATATATTGAGGTTAAATAGCTGGTAATTCCTCACAGCCCACAATAAAATCTCATATTAGCCAACCAAAACCATTATTTGTCCTGCTGGGCTTTACGTTTGGCTCGTTCTGCCTGTATCTTCTGCTTCTTTGCGTCCCATACGGGCTTTAATTGATCAAACAGCCATTCGCCATGTTCTTCCAAATTTATCCGCGCCATCAGCTTATCGCCAAGTCCAGGGTTGCCGATTATCTGTGGATCATCAAAAACCTGCGCCGCTGCCATAGCTTTTAACGCCGACATATAAGGTAGCGTCGTTCGCTGGGTAAAATCATCAGCATCAGGAAATTCCTTTTTATACTTCTTAAAAATCTCCTCAGCCAGATACACCAGCCGGGCCGCATTATCTTCTTCATCAAATACCAGACTCTTATATGCATTGGTAAGATTACTCAACACCGCAACCGTCGCGTATTGTGGCGTAATACTTTCAATCTCTTCTTTCATCGCCTTAACCACAAAGGTCTCAATTGGCTGCTGGAATGCCTCATTACCAGGATTATCCTTCGCAAAAGCATTATATTTCCGTCTGGCTTCCAGCTCTCGACCTTGCAAATACAAAGTGAAAACACCATTCCTCACCAGATTAGATATAAATGAATCCACACCTCCGGGAACCTTATATCCTTCAGATTCCAATGACGCAACAATATTTGCACTTTCCTTATAAGCGACATCAAGCATACGTAAGTCCTGGCTATTAAACACTGGCAGATATTCCACACTCTGATGAGCTAGAATCTCCTGACCTTTCTCACGCTCTGCCATCAATAGTTCCTGTTCACGACTTAAATATATCGTCATCTTGCCATATTTATACAAATCCTGCAAACAATGATAAACCATTCGATTCAAATTCTGAGCATCATGGACATTCATATCTTCCACTTTTGCCAACCCTTGCTTAGCCCAATACAATCCTTGTGTCCAGGGCAAACGCCAATCCAGACTATGAAAAACATTGTCTTCCAACAAATCTCTTGGACCATATTGCTCATTTACTTTAACCATCTCCGCTGGCTCTAACTTCCATTTATTCCTTAGCTGATATGCTCGAACAAATAGATCCAGATCTATCATGCTCTGCTCGTATTTATTCTGCTCAATCAAAGAATTTATGCCGGATCGTGCTTCTTCATTTTTTATTCTGTCCCGATCTATTATCGCCAGAATCATCTCATCATCATTTTCAAATCCGCCCGCTATCTCTTTTATCCTGTCAACCAGTTTGGCTATCGCCTCATCTTTCAATAGCTCTGACAAATCCTCTGGCATCTTAGCCATCATCTCTATATCTTTTTTATCCCCGCCATCATTGGTGTCACTATAAATTTTATTCAGCAATGGCCCCAACTCTTTTGCCAGCTGCCATTTATAAAATCGATGATCATCATCAGTTATCCCACCCATCTTATGAAAAAACGTATTAGCAAGCGTGTGATATAATTTTATCTTTTTAGGATTCTTCGGTATACCCTGATCCCGCAACAATTCAACCCCGTGCATAACCCAAAGCCATCTCTCACCCGGAGTGGGCATTTCCACCGAAATATTATATGCCATATTCCAGGCCTGGAAATCCCATACCTCTGCCAGATGGGGCTGCAATACACATATCATTCGCGCCAGATGGTTGGCATCAAAAAACTGACCATTCTCTTTGAGATTCTCCGCCCGTATCCAGAGATAATCCACCGCCAAAGCCCGAAATGTAAACAAAGCCGCCGTTGGCACCTGAAATTCCGATGCCAGCTTCTCGTCAGCAAAAGGATCGACCTGCTCCAGCGCATAATCTTTGCGCATTTTATTTACGCCTGACAACTGCAATACAGCTCCTGCCATAAAACAAAATGCCAGTAAAACCAATATTATCGTGACCCATGGCCCTTTTCGCATATCTATACTCTCTATTTCCGGTCCGATGGGCTATGCCCATGCTGATAAACTTTTAACTCAATCAAACTATTACTCTTGCCAATTCTCTCAGTCTAAAGACCACATAGCCCAACAATGCCACAACTCCGCCCTTAATCAAAAGCATATAAAATGCACATTCACCTATCATTGTCCCCTGAACCAGCAAACCTTTTTCAATCATAGGTACCGGATCATAAGCCGCTAAGTGTGGGAATATATTCATTATCACTTTTGAAACCTTGGTCTGAAAATCTCCACCTTCCCACTTCATCGCACTATTGATAAATTCACTGGATACCCCCAGCAGATAAACCATTAACAACGCCAAAACCGCCACCGGAAAACTCAGCCACGCCCCCAACGCTATACCTAATATCGAAAGGAAAAAACCTCTCATAAATATCAATAACAAAGTCCGGATGAAATTCTGTTCAAACGAGCCAACTACATACAGCACTTCCAAACCAGCTTTATCAGCTCTGTCAGCCTGAAACGCCACCGACGCCCCTTCATTTGCTCGCGGATCATTTACATAGCTGATATAAAAATCACCTTCTTCCGAAGCCATCTTAGCTTCTACCGGAAATTCATGCACTGCCCGAATAGTCTCACGCCTGCCATCATTATTATAACGACCATCATAACCACTGGTAGCCAAATCCCGAGCACCATAATACCAGATATTACTCAATCTCTCATCCGATGGCACTAAACTGACCTCCTGCTTGAATCGAACATAAAGCAGATCATTTTCTCTATCTATCGAATTCACACCCTTAAAATACCATATCTTCGAGCCGCCCGGACCGACAGTGCTTCTTTTATTGCGTTCATGCTGAACCGCTTCCGCCATCATCTTTCCCCGAAGCAGATTCTCAAGATTTGGGTTTTGTTGATATCTTTCAGGCGATTCCGCTATCTGGGCTTTTATCTTAGCCTCGACATCGTCCTTAACAAAATCTTTCAGTTCTTCCTCGCTGCCAAGATCAGGCTTAGCAGATTCCCGCGCTGCAAAAACTATATGCTTTAATACCTTCGCTTCATCAGCACTTACTTCCACATTACGAGCATGGTTGGCTATGCCATAAATCAAAATCCCATTCACTGCCACAAATATCAAATAAAACACCGCCATCCCAGCCAGCTTACCCAGCAAGTAACAATGCCGACTGACCGGCTTGGTAGAAATTGTAAATATCTCTTTCCGCTTAATATCCCGACATATCGTCAACGCCGACAGGAATATCACCAGGAACGTCCCCAGCACCGACATTATGCTCAGGCTGTAGCTCAAAAAAGTCTGAACCTTATTATCCATTCGATCTTCAGAAACATATACCCATGCACCAAAGCCCAATGTATAGACCGAAACTACCAGCCCAACAAAGATCATCAATGCCCGCATTCGCCATATCTCTAAAAGCAAAGCCCTGGCTATCGCCCAAATTACTTTCATCTCATACCTTTATATCAAAATAACTTTTGGTCCGATGGGCTATGCCCATGCCGATAAAAATCCGTCGCAAAACAACACCTAAATTATTAACCCAAACTAACCGAAAATTATCTGTAAATAAATTTTCAGTAATAACTTGAGTGCTTTTATAAAATAGCATTTACCGTAGGTAAATACCGCAACTTTTCACTTTTCACTGTTAGTTTTTAACTTTCAAACTGACTAGCGGTCAGTTTGAGTAAATTATTAACCACCAAGCAGATCATCAATCACCGACTTATCCGTCTTCTTCTCGGCAACATCTTCTTTCTTATCAACCTTTTTAGGTTTAACTTCTATCTTATCAGTCTCAACCAGCTTACCTAAAACATCTTCACGAACCTGCTGAGCCTCAACCCGCACCGTCTCGGCTTCAACATCCTGTTTCACCTGAACCGGAATCTCTTTTCCTGTCAGCAAATCACCAATAATGTTTTGCCCTTTATCGCGTTCAACCTGACCCAAAAATCCACTGACTTGGCCACCCATTGTCGCTCCCGAAGTAGCAATTTGCTCTTCCTGGGCTTTTCGGACAATCTCCAGAAAATATTCTTCCAGACTTACATGCGGATTACTCACCTGGAATTCACAATCGCCATAATGTTTATTAACTACCGCTTTAATTTCTTCTAATACTTTTCCACTCAGTCTTGGCAGCTGCAATTGCGTTTTATCAGTCTGGGCCAACACCTCAGAGACATGCCCCTGATCACGTTTCTTCCCACCATACAAAATACACACCCGGTCACAGACACTTTCAACATCAGCCAGCAGATGACTGCAAAGCAACACCGTCTTACCCCGTTGGCCCAATTCTGCAATCAAATCCTTAATCTGCTTAGTACCAATCGGATCCAAACCACTGGTTGGCTCATCTAAGATCAACAGCTCTGGGTCATTTATCAATGCCTGAGCCAGCCCGATACGTCTTTGCATACCTTTGGAAAATTCCCCGATAGGCCGACGCGACACACTTGCCAGCCCTACCATCTCCAATAAACTTTCTATACGCTGTTTGCGAACATCGCCGGCCAACCCGAACAACCTGCCATAAAAATCCAGCGTTTCACGAGCATTCAAAAACGGATACAAATATGACTCTTCTGGCAGATAACCAATCCGCGCATTAGTCGCAACATCACCAGGATCATGGCCCAATACCTTGGCATAACCATTAGTCGCCGTCAGCAACCCCAGCAAAACCTTAATCGTTGTACTTTTGCCCGAACCATTGGGCCCCAGCAAACCAAAAACTTCGCCCTGGCTCACTTCAAGATCCAGCCCTTCGACCGCCGTAACCTTGTTACGTCCCCAAAAATCACGAAACTTCTTAGTCAACCCCTGCGTATATATCGCCAAATTTTCAGTTGTCATATTTCACCATAAGGATGGGCTATGCCCAAGCCAATAAAAATCCGTCGCCAAGCGACACCAAATTAAATTATTAAAACCAATCCAACAATTGCCACAACCGCACACTCAAAGCTGACGGCCCAAGCGACCAACGGAAGCGAAAAACACGCCCACCGCAACAAAAGTGGTGTGCAGCTTCAAGCTGCCTGCCTAGTGGTGATGAAGTTCTTCGCCGTATCGAACGAGTCTTGCACTATTAAAAACAATCACAAAAGAACTTACCAGATGCAATATCGCTGCCATCAACGTTGGTATCATCCCTTTTCCACTCAAGATTATACCAACAATAATAAATCCAACGCCAAAACACAAATTCTGCAAAATAACCGCACGGGTCAGTCTGCTCAATTTAATCATAAATGGCAACCGATTCAGTTCATTATTCATCAATGCAACCGATGCACTGGTAATCGCCACATCAGAACCTGCCGCACCCATCGCAATACCCAGGTCTCCAGCGGCCAACGCCGGCGCATCATTCACGCCATCACCGACAACCGCTACCAGATGGCCCTGACTCTGCAATTGATTTACCAAATGCAGTTTCTCCTGGGGCAGACATTCAGCTTTCACTTCGCTGCATCCCATTTCCGCTGCCACCCGATGTGCCACCGCTAATCTATCACCGGTAACCATAACCAGTCTTTTTATTCCTAATTCATGCAGATCATCAATCGCCTGGCGTGCTTCACTTCGGGTCCGGTCTTCCATTCCAACCCAGCCGATACATTTACCTTCGCTGGCCACAAACAAAAGACTCACACCTTCTGGTGCTTCCATACCTTCAGCCTGCAAAGCACTCATATCCACACCCAGTTCCCCCAGCCATGTATCACGACCAACCAGAACCTTAACACCATCAACTAACCCGCTTACCCCTTTACCGGGTACTTCTTCAAAATTATCAGCGGTCCCCATTGTCAGATTCGCCTTAGCTGCTACCGCATTGATCGCTTTCGCTGCCGGATGCTTACTATATTGTTCCAGCGTCGAAGCTTTTGTCAACATATCAGTCGGGTCAATCCCAGCTGCCGGGGTCAACTTAGTTACCGCCAACTGCCCGGTTGTCAGCGTTCCGGTTTTATCAAAAACCATCGCCGTCAATTTCGCCGCTACTTCTAATTCACCTACATTCTTAATCAGCAGCCCCAATCGAGCCGCACAACTTAATGCTGCCACCATCGCTGTTGGCGTCGCTAATATAATCGCACAAGGACAGGCGATAATCAAAACCGAAATTGCGTTCTCGGCCTGTTGAGTCAATACAAAAATCAAACCAGCAACCATCAATATCACCGGCGTATACCATTTAATATACTTATCCACAATTCGCATCATCGGCACCTTAGTCGCTTCAGCCTGCAAAATTAAATTCTGCACCTTACCTAAAGTCGTATCTGTTCCTGCGGTTTCAACTTTGATATCCAGCATACCAGTCATATTGGTCGTCCCGGCAAATACAACATCACCAGAATTTTTATCCACCGGCACCGATTCACCGGTAATATTCGCCTGATCAATTGTCGACTGACCTGAAACCACGATACCATCTGCTGGCACATTATCACCAGGCCGCACTCTTACGATTTGTCCTGCCTGTAACTGCGATGCTTCAATTTCTGTTTCACTGCCATCGCCAGCCAATAAAAATGCCCGCGTTGGCGTGATCCTTATCAACGATTCAATTGATGCCCGGGCACCCAATGCTGTTCTGGTTTCTACCAGTTCCGCCAGTAGCATAAAAAATGCTACCGCACCGGCTACTTCATAATCGCCAACGGCAAATGCCGCAATAATTGCCAGTGCCACCAGCTCATCCATATGGTTATGGCCTGCCAGAAAACATTTCAATGCGTTTACACATACCGGCAACCCCAAAAGAATCGCCCCGATCATTGCCATTATCTCCGCATGATCTTCGGTGAAAACACTTGTGAAAAAATTCCGCGCCAGCATACTGTTTATTATCAGCGCCCCGCCCAATAGCGTCGCCAACAGCGACATACTCACTTTTTTCATTTGAGTCGTATCGCCAGCTTCCACCGCTGTCAGATTATGTCCTGAATGTCCTGCCATAACTTATCCTATATTATTAATTTATTCCTAACTCAAGCCAACTGTCTATCTTTTATAAAATTTCAGTTAATACTTGAGTGCTTTTTTTATTTAGCATTTACCGCAGGTAAATACCGCAACTTTTCACTTTTCACTGTTAGTTTTTAACTTACAAGCTGACTTTCGGTCAGTTTGAACAATTTACTGTTTCTTCTTCTTAATATTCGGATCCCGATTAAGCTGAACCCTTATCTGGCTGGCTTTGCCATTTAAGAACACCTCGTCGGCCCTTCCCGCGACATCTCTTAGCATCTGCTGATACAAAATATCCAGGTTAATATCTAACAGTTTGGCATATTCCTGTTTCCATCGATCCGGCTCTTTTGCTTTATCTACCGACTCACTGGTAGTATCTTCGATCTGCTTTAAAAACCTGGTCATATATTGTGCTTCAGACTTGGTAGCCTCCACAATTAATTTCCTATAGGTCTGGGCATTAGCGATAACAATTTCTTTTTGACTACGGGCAGCGGTCAATATCTGAGATTCCATAGTGTAGGCCTGAGTCTTCAACTTATCGGCTTCATTATGGGCACGCGTCGCTTCATCATAAGCTCTTTTGACCTGACGGGGCCGCAATATCTTTGGCAATACCAACTCGGCCTCTATCCCAATATCCAAATCTCTTACCCGACTCTGAAACGCGCTTGCCACTTCACTTTCCAAAATCGCCTGATTACCCTCTAGCATCCAGTCTATATCATGCCTGGCACTTACCCTTATTACAGCATCTTCCAGGGCCGTTCTCAGTAATGCCTTAACATTTCCCCAGCCTGCATCTGTTCCATCCCAGGCCTTCTCAAATAATTTCAAATAGCTTTCATTGGGACGAGATGCATCTTTGCGAATCATATAATTGATTTCCCATTTGGTATGCACCAGACTGCAATCACGACCGCTACTGGCATTATCTTCCAGTATCGCAATATCAGGGTCAACCTCGCCGGCTGCTGTTATGCTATAGCCTTCCCGCACAATCTGTAATTCTGGCGGTATCCGCTGATTCTGTTCCAGATCCGACTTGGTCGCTTCATCTTCATAATACCAGAATGAATCAACCTTAATTGGCTTTTTATTGCCGGCCATCGGGAACTTAATAATTTCTTCCACTGGGTATGGCCAGCTCCAATGCCAGCCCGGGCCCAGCACGGCTTTATCTCTGGTACCAACTATTTCACCAAAACGAAGCTTCACCGCTCTTTCGCTGGTCTGGACTTCAAACATCCCGCTCCAGATGAACAAACCTATCAATAATATCATTACAAATTTCAGCAGTACAAAACTCTGCTTTAATGCCCGTTCCAATGCCTCTTGACCGGAATCCAGTTCCACATCCAGCAAAGGATCTCTGCCGTGGTCATCCCCACAACTACAGCTTTCATTTTTATGATCATGTGCCATTTTACGATTATCTCCTGGCTTTACGCCAATCATTCTAGCTCCGATGGGCTATGCCCATACCGATAAAAACCTCGTCGCCATGCGACACCAAACTCTTAACCTTCTTTACTTCTCCGGCACAAAATCCTTAACCTCAGGTCGCTCATTCAACAACTTATATATCGGTGAATCTGCATCCAATACCAATGTCGTTCTATTGGCTAAAGTCTTCTTCAAGGTTTCTATTTTACGTAAAAACTTCGCAAGTTCAGGGTTAGCCATAAACGCCACCGAATATTCTGCAGCTGCGGCATCACCTTCGGCCCGAATTTCCATCTCCTTAGCATAAGCCTCAGAAATAATCGCTTCTGCCTGAGCTTTGGCCTTATTAACAATATTTTCCCCAATTGTCTTGCCTTCTTCCAGTAGCTTGGTACTTTCGGCCTGACGGTCTGCTGTCATACGGCTAAATACTCCAGCAGTAACTTCTTTTGAAACCCCCAGCTTATGAAAACCAAAGCCAACAACTTCAATACCATAGTCGTCATTTGCTGCCGATGCTTTTAATAAGTCCAGCATACCCGTTTCCAGGTCTTGCAATTTAAACTTGTCGATATCGGTATTAAACAATTCCTCAAAATGATATTTGGTGATCTCATTACTTGCCGCACTTAGCCATTGGCTTCTCATCCGGTTTTCTGCTTCCAGTATCCTCTGATCTGAACTTGACATCCCCATCGTATCATAGAATTTCTTCACATCGACTATCTTCCAGTTCAAAAAGAACGAACCAACCAGATTAGCCTGGTCTTTTGTCGCTGTTTCTTTCAATTCCTGAGCCAGACTTCGCACCCGCATATCAAATTTCACCGGCTTTTGCCATGGCCATATAAATTTCAAACCCGGCTCTTCCACCTGGGCTACCACCTTGCCAAAGCTCACTACCAATGCCTGCTCGCTGGTACGCACCGCAAAAAACATGCTATAGCTCAGCAAACCCAATACTATCGCAAAACCGACTACTAATACAAACTGCTTTTTCACTTCAAACTCCAATATGGTCCGATGGGCTCTGCCCATGCTGATAAAACAACCGTCGCAACGCGACACCTCAACTTTTCACTGTTAACTTTTAACTGTTAACTGCAAACTCATCCCTACTTCTCATCCCCGCCCAAACCCAACGCTTCACTAAACAAATCAGGTCTGATACTTTCTTCCAGGTTCAATTCATACAAACGATCAACATCAACATCGACCAACATTAAATATTTTCGCATCTCTGGCAATCGCCTATCCAATACCGACAAATATTCTCGCATACAATACACATCGCCGGCAGCTTTATATGCTTTCTGCTGGGCTGCAAATCTTTCCGCCTGAGCCTTAGCCAACCTGCCGGTACGTATCCGGTACGCCTCAGCTTGAGCTACAATAACTTCACTTTGAGATTTCGCCTGATCAATCAGCGACTTGGCCTGACCGCGAGCCGTAAGGATTATTCCCTGCTTCTCCTGCTGCGATACCAAAACCTTTTGAAATGCCGGCGCTACCGCCAGTGGTGGATGAACCGATTCTAATGTCACCGAAACAACTTCCAAACCCAACTTCTTCTGATCAACTTCTGTCTGAATCATTTCATGAAGTTCAACTGTCGTATCAAATCGACCCTGACCCAATAAATTCTGTAATTCGCCATTGGCACAATATTTCACCGCCTGCTGATTACAAATCAACTCCAAAGCTTTATCTGGATCAGAAAAACTCAAAGAATCTACTTCATTGCTATAGGCATACTGCTCCAAATCACTTATGCGATATTGAACTGTCAAACCCACTACCAGCATATCGAAAATATTACGTATACCTTCGCCAACCTTGCCCTCTTTTTTGTTACGAACATCTTTTGATGCCGCAACATAAAATGGATATTCTTCTTTCCAGTGTTCTTGAGTCCACAATACCGGCGTCATATCCGCCAGTTCCAAACCTGTCGCCGGGTCAATAATCGCATCTCTGCGTTCAAAACCTATATCGAAACTTCTAACCTTACCCGTTGGATAGTTCACCATCTTATCTATTGGCCACGGCAGCTTCAAATGCATGCCAGCATCACAAGGACTATCTAAATTCTGTGGCACCCCACACCGTTCCAAAACTCCGCTATAACCCGCTGGCACTACCGCAAAACAAGTCAATAAATAAAGAACCAGCAACTGCACAAACAATAATGGTAGCACCGCTTTACTTAATAATTTATAAAACCACGTATCGGAAACCTTAAAACCAAACTGATAATCTAAAGCCTGACCGGCATTTTTCAACAAATCGCCCGGATCACTTATCATACCCAAAATACGAGATTCAAAAGCCGCCCGATTATATTGACCTTTAATTCGGGGACGAAACGCGTCCAGCATCAATGATACCAGTATTTCAATACCCAATACTACCATCAAACATGAAACTACACATTCCATGACATATTCATATCTTGAATTGAATACCGAACCAACCAACCCCGCACATACCGCCGCGTTTCCTAATAGATAACTACCACCGGCCCGCAATGGCCGCCAGATACTCTGTCGACTCATGCCCATCGCATATTGACTGAACAAAAAACCTAATAAGCCAAAGCCTATCAGGTATGACATTACTTCAATTTCTTTACCTGCAACCAAAGCAATGCTTTTTTCATCAATATTCCTATAGCTCAATACACCCATTACCAGCAAATAAACCGCCAACAGAATACTGAATCCAGGTAAAATAAATTTCTCTACCCAGGCCAAACGACTCTGAGCCAGATACATTCCACCTGTGTCAGACTTGCCTTCAAATACCGAGGTATCTTTGCCTTCCTGCTTGAGCTTTTGATATTGTTCTATATCAAATTTCTCTTCGTCAGCTAGCCGCCTCTGACGAAACTGAATAGCCAAAGCCAGCCAGATAACCGAACCGCCCAGTAGATGCCAACCTTCAAATTGAATAGACCTACTACGAATACCCTCTTCACTACCGACAAATAATGCCAGCAATGAAAAAATTACTTGTAATACTAATGCGATAATGCTTAATACTTCTGCACGACGCGGTGACAACTTCATACACTCACCTTTATTATATAAATTTCAATATTCAAAACTCTGTAACACTAGCAGGTCCGATGGGCCACGCCCACCATGAATCATTTTTGCCTTCTGCCTGGTGCCTTTTGCCTACATTCAATAACTTTTCACTTAATAAAATGAACCGTTTATTATTATTTACGTATCTAGGAGAACCTCAAAGAGGATTTAAACTGGGATCTGACTCAGCCAGAAATTGCTACGATGACCATCCACGCATCGTTCTGATAAGGACGAATAATTTAACGGATTGTTCGTCATATTGCAAATACAGTTTTGTTTTATACTTTTTATTTTTCGGAATTTTTGTTGAAAAACCGATACTATCTATGTACACCTTTTAGGGCTGTTATTTTCTCGCTGGGGAAATCAGCTCACTGGCAAAATCCAGAATTAACTGTAAACCATTGTAAGAAAGACATTTATAAGGTAAAACAGATAAGTTCAATGCTGAGCCATTAACTTTTCTGCCCCATGCAGATAATACAATTATAGTCTTTTACGTCACTTACAACCCGGAGTTCGAATAATGTTTAAAAGTTTATTTGCTATTATTAGCAACACTTTCACCGAAACTATCCGCCAACCAGTTTATGGGGTCGTGATAGCTACGGCTTTGCTACTATTAATTTTCACGCCATCACTTTCGATGTTTACTATGTCAGATGACGATAACCTCTTGAAAGACATAGGTTTATCAACTTTAATGGTTGCTGGCCTGTTCCTGGCGGTCTTTGCCTCGGCCAATGTTGTCAGCGACGAAATCGAGAAAAAAACCGTGTTAACTGTTGTCACTAAGACAGTTAGCCGCACTAACTTTGTTATCGGCAAATTCCTGGGAATCTCAGTAGCAGTTACCCTGGGACTGTATTTCCTTTTCCTGACTTTGATGATGATGTGCCGTATCGGGGTTATGCAGACAGCTTCACATGAAGTTGATACTGTTGTAGTAACCTTAGGCAGTATAGCCATTGGCATTTCTATCGTTATCTCCTTATTAGGAAACTACTTATATAATTGGAGATTCAGCTCGGCAGCTACTATTTTAGCAACTATTTCAGCCACCTTGGTAATGATAATTTTGACAATGCTCGACTCAAAATGGAAATTCAATGCCGCCGAAAATCATCTCCCCTGGGATCTGATTATCCCGGGACTACTGGTATGGATAAGTTCTATCATTTTAGTTGCCCTTGCAGTAGCTTGTGCAATTCGGTTCAATCTGGTTATGACAATGACAGTATGTTCGATAGCTTTTGTACTGGGGGCGATGATACAATATAAGCTCGGACCTATTATAAGTGACGGTGGCATAAAGGCTTACTTCGCATGGATAGCGATGGCGATTGTCCCTTCAACCAGTATTTTTGTCGTTAGCGAACCATTATATACCGACCAGCCAGTCCCAATGAAATACCTCATAGCTTCCGGCAGTTATGCCGCATGTTACATAGCCGCGGTCCTGACAATTGCGGTGGCCTTATTTAGAAAACGGGAACTGGGATAAGATAAATTTTAATAAAATCATCAGGTCAAAGCACGTCGCTTTGGCCTTTTTTTATGGGCCGACCTACCATTAAAGCAAACTTTACTTTTTACCGAAAGACACAAAATGTTAAAATAGCCAAGACGCGAAAAGGCGCAGAATCGACAATAAATGCATGAAATGTCATAAAAAATGCAAAATTTTTCCACAGATTTTTCAGATTGCCCAGATAAAATCATAATATTATTGGAATAAAATAGTAGATTGTTAGAATAGGTTTAGTTGAATTAATTACTATATAGACACAAAACCACGAAACACACAAAATGCTCGGTAAAATAAACAAGCAAATAAGTATGCGACAGATTTAGGCAGTATTAATATGGAGATAAGTATGAATTTCGCGACAAATACATATGTGACTCTTTTATGTTTTTTATTCTGCACAGGTTGTCATGATATTGAAAATATACAAAACAATGCTACCTATAAAGCCCATCAAGAGGAAACAATATTTCTTGAGCAATTAGGAGATGTCAATACATTAGATCGATCTGAGCAAGCCAGATTAGTCAAGAAGGCCATCGATAATGATTGGCAGACCTTAATGCAAAAATTGATTGATGCTAAAATTGATCTAAAGTCAAAATTCATGGAAGAAAGTCAAGATTATCCATTGCATTATGCTTGTCGACTGAAAAGAGTAAAAATAGCTAAAATACTTATTGATGCTGTTGGAAATTTAGATGATGAGCCAGTAATTTCTCCTATAGATTTAGCTATTAAATCTGGGAGTTTAGACATTGTTGCAGCATTGTACGATAGCAACACTAAAAATGAGTTTAAAGAAGATCCTTGCATGCTCTGGGAAATTAGCGATCCTGAAATATACAGGTTTTTTATGAAAAATGGCATAGATCCCAATGCAAAAGATATGGTCCAAGGTTCTTTGGGAACCCTATTGCATAATGCCAAGAATTCTCAAATAGCAAATGTTCTACTTGAATATGGTGCAGACATTGAGGCTGTAGATTGCAATGGAGCTACTCCTTTGCATGATGCGGCACTTAGGCGTAATGAACCCTTAGTTTTATATTTGTTGTCTAAAGGAGCTGATGCGAATGCAAAAGATTCTTTTGGCCGTATTCCTTTATTTGATTTTTATACTGTTTCGTATGGGTTTTCGAATCACATGTCCCAAATTGGAAGCATGTATAGGCTAAATAAAGAACTGTTGAAAAAAACACAAGATGTTAATGTCGTGATCGAAGAAAGTGGTCAAACATTATTGCATTTTGCGGCTCAGACAGAAGGGTACGAATTCGTTTCCAGTTTAATACAGCGTGGAGCAAAAGTGAATATTAAGAATAAGGAAAGCAGAACTCCTGCACATATTGCAGCTATCCATGGGAAAATGTGTAATCTTCGAGATTTAGTTGAAGGCGGAGCTGATTTAACTATTAAAGATAAAAATGGTCAGACTCCTTTGGATATTATCAGAGAAGGTTTTCCATTTCTCATTCAATAGTCAAACTTGCGATAGTTTTTTTATCAGTATGGGCAGATCCCATCAGACTTGACTGCAAAGACAAAAGTTAATTTAAAATTATTTTATGGAGTATTGACGATGGCATCTGATTTAGATTATGTGGAATTTATTAGCGAGCAAATAGATGCTGAATGTGAAATTACGTTTCGCAAAATGTTTGGCGAATATGCTCTATATTCAAAAGGTAAAGTTGTTGCCCTGATATGTGACAATCAATTATTTGTAAAAGCGACAGATGCTGGCAAACAATATATTGGTGAATTTATTGAAGCACCAGCTTATCCCGGGGCAAAGCCATCGCTGCTGATTCAAGATAAAATAGATGACCGCCAATGGCTATCCGAGCTGATTTCAATTACAGAAAAAGCTCTACCCAAACCTAAACCTAAAACAAAAAAGAAAAGCAAATAGATAATCAGCATCGTTGCTCGATGGATTTTCATCAGCAGTGACTCTGTTTATTTTTCCTGAGGTTTTTATGTTATTTATGAATTCTAAAATTATTTTGACCGCTATGGTTTTATTATTTCTGGCCGGAGGGCTTGGGGCAACCGACGTCGACAAGGTTACCCAAGAAAAAGTTAATCTTTTACTGGCCGATGGCTATGTGCAATGCCAGGAACAGAAATATGACAAAGCATTGGAATCTTTCAATAAATTACTAAAACTTGATCCTGACAATAAGCATGGCCTGGAATATCGGGCTGGGGTATATTTATATAAAGAAATGTATCAGGAAGCACTGGAAGATTTAAATAATTTACTGAAAATCAAAACCACTGATGCCTATATATATAATAATCGTGGAATGTGTTATTATTTTATTGGTCAACATAAAAAAGCTTTGTCTGACTACAACAAGGCCGTTGAGTTGGATGACAAGAACGCTATTTTTTACATTAATCGTGGCTTGGTCTATCTGGATAAAGATCAATTTGATAAGGTAATCGCAGACTGCGATAAGGCAATAGCACTTGATGGTAAAAATGCACATGCATATAACAATCGCGGCTGGGGATATTATCAAACTAATAAGCTGGAAAAAGCTTTAGCCGATTATGACAAAGCCATCGAACTGGATGACGACAACGATATGACTTATAATAATCGGGGATTAGCTTATTATATGAAAAAGGATAATAAAAAAGCGGTCGCTGACTATAACAAAGCGATTGAGATAAATGAAGATCAATTTTACGCATACAGCAATCTTAGTCTGATGAAATTGCATGAAGGCTTATATGACGATGCAATTAAAGATGCCAACACGGCAATTCAAATTAATCCGGAATATGCCAACGCTTATCATAATCGTGGATGGAGTTATATTTATAAGGAGCAATACGATAAAGCTTTAGTCGACTGTAAAAAAGCGTTAGAGTTTGAACCTGAGAATGCTCGCTTTTATTATATGCTCGGCTGCATTTATGACCGAAGCGGAAAAACGGAAAAAGCCTTAGAGGTATACAGCAAAGCTCTTAAGCAAAAACCAACAGATTGGAATTTGTGTTATGCTAAAGGCAATCTCCTGTCTCGAATGAATAAGTATCCCAAGGCAATTAAATTTCTTAAAAAAGCTATCAAGCTCAAGCCAAAGTCTTTTGAGCCTTATAATGAATTGGCATGGATATATACGACAAGTGAAGACAAAAAATTGTATAAGCCAACAGAAGCATTAATTCTTGCGAAAAAATCTGTAGCACTAAATAAACAAGAAATGAATCTTGATACGCTGGCGGTAGCCTGGGCAGCCAACGGCAATTTTGACCAGGCAATAATATGCCAAAAAGAAACTATCAGAATTTGCACAGATGACAAACGCAAAAAAGAATATTTGCAAAGGTTGGCAGGATTTGAAGACAAAAAAGATTATCGCCAACAGCAAAAGAAATAATTAAGGGTATCCTCCCTGCTAAAATGAGAGAGTTTTTTATGAAAAAACAATCAAATAAAACGCAAATCATTGTAACAATTGTTACATTATTTTTTTTAACGGCATGTTATTTTAGTTTTAAATTTGGAAGTGAGACTGGCAGAACACAGGGTTATTCTGATGCACATGATAGGTATTGGAATGAGATTCAAGAATTGAAAGCACAAGTTGATACAGCTATAGAAAATTCTACTTGGAAAGCTGTTTCCATAAGAGATACATTTTTTATCCTGGAATTAAATGGCATACGAATAAATTTTGCATTTGATGGCTATCGGCCAAATAGCGAAAAAACCATATCTAAACTTCAAGACCAGGGACTGGCAAAAAACTGGGTTATTATGCCTGAAGAGATTAACGAAATTGACGACGAAAAAGTGATTTGGGGAAAAGTGACTACCCATAATAATAATGATTTCCAATCTCTGCTTATTGAAAAAGAATGGTTATTACCAATACAGACAAATAAGTAAAATTTGATATCACGAAATTTGGAGCCATAAAATGAATGGATTTATTAAAAAGTATGGGCCAGCAATTGTACTGACGGTCATTTTGATAATTGTCGGGATTGGATGTTTAGAACCTGCCGCCAAGGTCGAACAACCTGTCATCGTTACTACCAAACCAATTGTCAGTTTTACGGGCTTTGGTTTGCCTGCAAATAGCGATGTCAAGGTTTTAGACAAGGGGGCTTTTCAAATAGGTTATTCTGAAGGGAAAAAGAATCCGCTTTGGGTGACTTATTGTGCCATCGAAAAAAAATATGATGGCACGCGCCCCAAGGTCAAATTCAAGATTGACAAAGAAACAGAAGCAAAGGTCAGCCACAACGACTATACCAATTCAGGCTTTGACCGGGGACATATGGCTCCAAGTTACGGAATAATGGCTGGCTATGGCAAAGACGCTCAATTAAAAACTTTTTACATGTCTAATATCTGCCCGCAAAAACCAGACTTGAACCAGGGCTGCTGGAAAAAGCTCGAAGAAATGGTTAGCAGTGAGTTTGTAAGCCTTTATAAAAAAGTTTGGGTTTTTACCGGACCAATTTTCGATAATGATAAAACTTTTGTGATGAGCAATAAAACACAAGTCATAACCAATATCGAAATCCCCGATGGTTTTTATAAGATTCTTGCGGCCTATAATGATGACCGGGTAAAAGTGATAGCTTTTATTTACTCACAAAGCTCGGCCAGAAACGAAAAACCCGATAGCCATATAGTTTCGGTTGATGAAATCGAAAAATTGACTGGCATCAATTTCCTTGAGAAATTGCCTGATATAATCGAAGACAAAATTGAAAGCATACGAGCAACAGATATTAACAACTGGAGAGCCTGTTGCATAAATAATTAGTTCTTTTTACAAGTGAATAATTCCAGCTTTTCGTTTATAATCTGGGCAATGGA
>JAEIOG010000042.1 GCA_016342495.1 Phycisphaerae bacterium | reverse complement strand
CCCAAAAAAAAGCTATTTTTGCTACCGCAAATCAGCTTAACACACCTATTCCCTAGACTATGGGATGGTTGTGTATTCGTATCATTTAATATACTAACTAGTTAGTTTTGATGTTGAGGTAGATAAGTTGTATATTGTTGGGTTTTTAGTCTTAAATTAGCTAAATAACCTTTAGTTTATTGACGATGATGGTATTGATGACAAATGTATGAATATTATAGCAGTTGATTTACTGTAAAATAAATCAATACTTAACACAAATGCCATTTTTTGGGGGGCCAGGCAATGTCTATGAAGCATATCTGGATGACTGTTGTTGTATTAATAGTGGTTTTGGCGGGATGGTTCTCTATGCGGCCTGGTCCGGATAAAATAATTGCAGGTCAATCACAGCGCAATGTAAATGGTATGACCGTAGATACTTCTATAGATAAGCCAAAGGTATTGTTCCTGAATTCTTATCATCAGAGGTATCAATGGTGCAGTGAGAAGGTCGATGGTATGCTCAAGGTTTTCAAAGGAAAGCTCACTGACCCTGATATTGTTGATGGCTTTATTGATAATCCTGAGTGTCTGGTAAATCTGCGTATTCATCATATGGATACTAAGCGGAATCCTTCTGAACTGTTTAAACTTCAGGCCGCTCAAAAGGCCAAAGATGTTATAGATCAATGGCAGCCAGACCTGATAATCTTTGCTGAGGACAATGCCGCCAAATATGTAATTGCCCCTTATTATCGAAACAGCGATATTCCATGTGTGTTCTGTGGTATTAACTGGGATGCCGGTGAATACCAGTTTTCTCCTGAAAATGTTACGGGAATGCTTGAAGTTGACCTGATTGAAAAAACAGTAGAGGTTCTCAGTAAATATGCCAAAGGTTCCCGGATTGGAATAATTGGCGAAGATAATGAATCGAACCGTAAGTCAACGGAAAACTATATCAACAAGTGTGGCTTGGAATTTGAACAAGTCTACTATGTCAAAACCATTAATGAATGGAAAGCTGCTTATCTGGATATTCAAAAGGATGTAGATATGCTCATTCTTGAACCTCCATGTTTTTTACTTGCCACCGCCAGCGATGCCGAGAAACAGGATGCCCGCAACTTTGTCCTTGAAAACACTGTAATCCCTACAGGTTGTGTTGAAAACTGGATAGCGAAATATGCTTTGGTGTGCCTGAGTAAATCATCTGCTGAGCATGGTCAGTGGACAGCTAAGACGGCATTGCGAATTTTATCAGGTGAAAGTCCCAAAGATATTCCTATAGTCGAAAATGAACGTGTTATTTTATACCTTAATATGCCGCTGGCCCGCAAACAGGGCTATGTATTTCCTGTAGAAATGGTCGAACAGGCAGTTCTTGTAAATTAATGGTATTGCATCATGAAAAAAACATCTTTGAGAATCAGACTTTTGATTTTAGTTGGTCTAGGATTTACCTTGATATTGTCGGTGGCATTATATGTTACTGACCAGTGGGCCAGAGGCTATATAGAAGAAAAACAGCATCAATTATTTATTGAGCGGTTGGATTCTATCGCAAAAAGCCTTGATCGTAAGGAAGAACTTTTGCAGAATACCGGTTTGTGGAGTGCTTATCTGGTAGGCTTTCAAAAATCAGCAATCCAGCAGCTGGCCACAGAATATTATAATGATCCTGATTTGCAATGTTATCCATTTATTGTTAATGGAAAGAACCGCTTTGTAATGCATCCCAAATCTGAGAAATATGATGAGGTATTCAAAGAGAATCTTGTGGACCGCAATAAGGATAATAAGGGCAGGTTTGGGGAGTTTTCCTATGAATATGATGGCAAGTCGAAATGGTGTATGTATACTTATTTTGAACCCTGGGATTGGCATGTTTTTTATACAATACCGTTAGATGTTAAGTTTGCCGAAATCCACGCTTTTAGATTTAAGTTATTCACAGTTTTAATATTACCGATTTTGGTTGTGGCATTACTTTTGTCATTTGCCATTGCATGGATGACTCGTCCAATTCAAACCTTGACAGAAGCTGCTCAGGAAATGGCCAAGGGTAATCTTAATCAGGATATTAATGTCAAGCGAAAAGATGAAATTGGTATCCTGGCGCAGAGTTTTCTTGTAATGCGAAATGCGATTCGGGATAAAATATCAGCATTAGATTCTGAGATAGCTGACCGCAGACAGGCGCAGGGAGACTTGGCTAAATTAAATAAAACGCTGGAATCACGTGTCCAGGAGCGAACGACAGAGCTCGAAGATATTAATGATAAATTAGGTAAAGCTCTTGCTCAGGCTAATTTAGCTAATGAGGCTAAAAGTGCATTTTTGGCAAATATGTCGCATGAGATTCGCACTCCCATGAATGGTGTTCTCGGTATGACAGGAATTGTTTTGGAATCAGATCTTGATATTGAGCAGCGGGAACAACTAAATATTGTCATGGATTCAGCTAATTCACTTTTGAGTATAATCAATGATATTCTGGATTTTTCAAAAATTGAAGCAGGTAAACTTGCTCTTGATTCAGTTGATTTTTCTTTACGTCAAATTGTTGAAAATATCACGCAGGCATTAGAGATTAATATTGGCCAAAAAGATATAGAAATGTTGACATCTATTACAGACGACATTCCTGATATGCTTATAGGGGACCCTGGTCGATTGCGTCAGGTACTAAATAATCTTGTAGGTAATGCTGTGAAATTTACCCACGAAGGTGAAGTTTTATTGAAAATTGATCTGGAGTCAAAAACTCAAGATGAGGTTACCCTGCATTTTCAGATTAAAGATACCGGAATCGGAATCTCCAGGGAAAAGCAGGAAGGGATTTTTAGTCCATTTGAACAGGCCGACAATTCAACCACTCGACGTTTTGGTGGCACCGGGCTAGGCTTGTCTATTTCTTGTCAGCTTGTCGAAATGATGAAAGGGCGACTTGAGCTTGTCAGTGAAGAAAATGAAGGTTCACTGTTTCATTTTACTGTAAGTTTTGGCATATCAAAGATTCTTGACCATCCATCAGATGAAAATGATTGTTCACAATTGCAGAGTGAAAATTTGATTATAGATTCGACTGTGCAGTCAGCCCTATCTGGCAGTGAGCACTCATTGAAGATTTTGCTGGTGGATGATAACGATACTAATCGCAAACTTGCCGCTGTTTATTTGACCAGAATGGGTCATGAGTTCGTGTTGGCCGAAGATGGCAAACAAGCAGTTCAGGCAGCGCAAGCTGAGACATTTGATGCGATTTTGATGGATATCCAAATGCCACAAATGAATGGTCTGGAGGCAACTAAGGTGATTCGTCAAAATGAAAAAGAAACTGGTGAGCATGTACATATTATCGCTATGACCGCCAACGCAATGAGTGGTGATCGGCAGCTATGTCTTGATGCTGGTATGGATGATTATGTTTCAAAACCGATTGACCGCAGTAAATTAGAACAGGCTTTAAAAGTTGTAGGTGTTTCTTCAATACATTCTTAGTTATAATGCTTGCTGCATTCTTGTCTAAACTATCTCACTATCTCCATTGCAATTGTTTAATTTTGGCGGTATACTGATTCATTATTAAGTAATAAAGTTAATACTATCAGTAATGGAACTATTGCTATGCCAAAATTAAATGTTAATATCGACCATGTTGCCACTATCCGTCAAGCCCGTTTAGTTGATGAGCCAGATCCGGTTTGGGCCGCTTCTGCGTGTATGCTGGGCGGGGCATCTGGAATTACCATGCACCTGCGGGAAGATCGCCGCCATATTCAAGATCGCGATGTTCAGTTGGTTCGGCAATTGGGCGGGGTCATGCTGAATCTGGAGATGGCTCTAACTGAACCTATTATTAAGCTGGCGTTGAAGCTTAAACCTGAGCAGGTGACTTTAGTGCCGGAAAAACGCGAAGAACTTACCACCGAGGGCGGGCTGGATTGCGTTAAGATCGCCAGTAAACTCAAACTGGCTACCAAGCGATTCCATAAAGCTGGTATATTGGTTTCGGCTTTTATTGCCCCGGACCAAAAGCAGCTGGAAGCTTCCTGTACCGCTGGTGTCGACGCTGTCGAGTTGCATACTGGTGAATATGCCAATGCTACCAGTCCTGAAAAAATAGAGCGGTGTATCAATGAAATTACCGAAGCTGTCGAGATGGGCTGGGAAATGGGTATGACTGTCCATGCCGGTCATGGCCTGAATTATCGCAATATTGGCCCGATAGCCGGAATTGACGGTATCGAAGACTTTAATATTGGCCATAGCATTATAGCCAGGTCGATTTTTACCGGGATTCAGGTAGCTACCCGTGAAATGCTGGACCTGATTGACAAACACTGGCAAATCGGTTAAAGTATCCAAAGAATACACTAGGTCAAAGGCACAAGACGCTAGTGAAGATGTCGCTGAGGCGACGATTATATTGAGAGTGCTGATATGAATTCTAAATTATTACAGGAGTAATATAATGTTCTCAGGCAGTATTGTAGCGTTGGTCACACCATTTAGTGATGGCCAGGTTGATTTTGAAACTTTACGCGAACTGGTTGATTTGCATGTTAAAGCAGGTACCGATGGCATTGTGCCTTGCGGAACTACTGGCGAATCACCTACCCTTAATCCAGAAGAACATAAACAGGTTATAAAAACCGTAGTAGATCAGGTTGCCGGGCGCATCCCGGTTATTGCCGGAACCGGGTCAAATAGCACTTCTGAAGCTATTGAATTGACCCGTTTTGCCAAAGAAGTTGGTGCTGATGCATCGCTGCAGGTTGTGCCTTATTATAATAAACCGACTCAGGAAGGGCTTTATCAGCATTTTTCCGCTATCGCTGAAACTGTGGATTTGCCTGTAGTGCTATATAATATTCCGGGTCGTTCGGCGGTAAATATGACCCCGGAAACCATTATCCGCTTGGCTGCTTTAGAAAATATTGTTGCCGTCAAAGAAGCGACCGGGATGTTAGATCAAGCCTCGGCAATTGCCATCGGCTGTAATTTGACAATTCTTTCTGGTGATGACAGTTTGACATTGCCTATAGCATCGGTAGGTGGAAAAGGCGTTATTTCGGTTGTTGCTAATATTGTGCCTGCCGATGTCAAGGCTTTGACTGATTCGATCCTTGATGGCGATTTTCAGTCAGCCCGCAAATGGCATAATAAACTCTATGCTCTTGCGAAGGCATTGCTGTCGATGTCAACTAATCCAATACCAATTAAAGCGGCGATGGCTGAGCTGAACATGTGCTCGGACGAATTGCGTCTGCCAATGGTACCGCTGGATTCGGCTCAGAAACAGCAATTACGCCAGATATTGAAAGATTTTGGTTTGTTGTAAGAGGCCTGTCCTTTTGACAGTTTGATGTTTTGGTTATTTTGATGACAGAGACAGGGCGAGCCCTGTCTCTACGATTTGACGGTGCCGGGGGGTAACATTAACTTTAATCTGTATTCCAAAATGATTATGGATGGAGATATTTCCATATATTTAGCTTATAATCTTAATATATCATATGATTTACGTTAAATTTTGGTAAAAAAAAGACGATAGTTGATTTATAACGCGATATGTTTTATTAATTTAAAATAACAGTAAGGGGGGTTGTATCGCGATATGTTTATTTTTCACAAAGATAAACGAAGATTATCGGAGATTTATAGGTCGCCATAAAGTGTTTAGTCTTTATTTTGCAAGTAATTACGTATTAAAACGATATCTGGGGAAATAATTGTTGTTTTTAATGCTTGACAAATCCGATTCGTGAATATATACTGCTGTGAATATTTTAACAATGTTTAATGAGTCACAAACCAAGGTCCCCAGAGGATTTCAAAATGCCTCTTAATACTTCAGAAAAAACAGTTGGACGATTGAGTCTGTACCGGAGATTACTGCAAGAGCTAAGTACTGCATCGGTCTCATATGTGTATTCTCATCAGTTGGCGACCAAAGCTGGTGTCACCGCGGCAAAGTTGCGTCGTGACATAATGGCTATTGGATATACCGGTAGTCCTTCTAAAGGCTATGATGTTGTTAAACTTGCAGAAAGCATCGCTCATTTTCTGGAAGACCCAGAAGGGCAACCTGCTGTTATTATAGGTGTCGGGAATCTAGGCAGGGCGATTATGTCCTATTTCGGGGGCAGGAGGCCCAAATTACAACTCGTAGCAGCTTTTGATTCTGATGAGAAGAAAGTTAATCGGGTTATTCATAATATTCGTTGTTTTTCGGCTGATTCACTCGAAGAATACATTGTGCAAAATTCAATTAAGGTTGCCGTTATTACCGTACCGGTTACTCAGGCACAGAATGTCGCTGATATTCTGGTTCGTTCTGGCGTTAAAGGCATCATGAATTTTGCTCCTATTCATCTTAGAGTTCCATCAGACGTTTTTATAGAAGATATTGACCTGGCTATTTCACTGGAAAAAGTAGCCTATTTTGCACGTCAAAATAAACAGAAAAAGGAAGCGTAATGGCACAGAATGAATTTTCAAGCATTTTTGAAAACTATCCTAACGCTAGCCGTGACAGTTTGATTCCTCTTTTGCAGGACATTCAGGAAGCCCAGGGCTACCTGTCACGTGAAGCGGTTATTGCCGTTGGTGAACATCTTAGTTTACCAGCTAGTAAAATTTACGGGGTGGCAACTTTTTACAATCAGTTCAGTTTTGAACCTCAAGGCAAATATCATATACAGGTATGCCGCGGTACGGCTTGTCATGTTCGCGGCTCATTGGCTACTCTTGATGCTGTAGAGCGTGAACTAGGCATTAAAGCCGGGAGTACTTCTCGCGATGGTCTGTTCAGTCTGGAAGTTGTTGCCTGTATCGGAGCTTGTGGGTTGGCACCTGTTATCAGTATTAATGGCGAATTTTACGCCGGCGCTACTGGAGATAAAATAAAAGACATTATCGATATTTATCGTAGAAAGGCAGCGCAAAATGAATCAGAATAATAATGCTAAGCAGGGTTGTTGCTGTGATTCAGGTGTGCTGCATGCAGACCTGGTATCCAGTTTGACCGTAGGACCGGTCAATGATAGTTCTGCTTTAGATGATGAATTACAAACAAAGATATCCTATCTGAAACGCAATGTTATTACTAAACCGGTAATCTTTGTTGGTACCGGAACTTGTGGCCTGGCCGCCGGTGCTGGTAAATCGCTAAAAGTACTCAAAGGTTATCTTGCTGATAAAGCAATTGATGCTGATGTAGTGGAAGTTGGCTGTATTGGCCTTTGTGCCGCTGAACCAATTATGGAAATTCAGCTTCCCGGTAAAACCAGAATCGCTTTTGAAGCTGTAACTGCAGACAAAGTTGCTGATATTATAGATTTAGTCTTTGCTGGTAATGTCCCAGCAGATAATGTTATGGGGCAACACCGAAATGAAGCTCTTGAATCCTGGTCAGCACCTTTTATTGATGAGCATCCATTCTTCAAAGCTCAAAAACGTCTGGTTCTGATAAATTGTGGTATTGTTGATCCTACCAGGATTGAAGAATATTTAGCTGGTGGCGGTTATCGTGCTTTTGCACATGCTATTTCCCAGAATACTTCCCAGGAACTTTGTGATATGGTTGAAGCTTCCGGCCTTCGTGGTCGTGGTGGCGGGGGGTTCCCGGCTGGGCGCAAATGGAAATTTGCTTTAGCTCAAAACTCCGATCAAAAATATCTCATATGTAATGCAGATGAGGGTGACCCTGGTGCTTTTATGGATCGTGCGGTTATCGAAGGTGATCCGCATCGTTTGCTGGAAGGTATGGCTATAGCAGCTTATGCTATCGGTGCTTCTAAGGCGTATTGTTATCTTCGTGCCGAATATCCCCTGGCAATCGCCCGTTTTGAACTGGCTATTGCTCAGGCAAAAGCTTGTGGGCTTTTGGGGAGTAATATTCTTGATAGTGGTTTCAATCTGGAAATTGTTATCAAAAAGGGTGCCGGTGCTTTTGTTTGTGGCGAAGAAACAGCTTTGATAAATAGTATTGAAGGTAAACGTGGCATGCCACGTCCGCGTCCACCATTTCCGGCGGTCTCTGGTTTGTTTGGCAAGCCAACTATTATTAATAATGTTGAAACTCTTTCAAATCTTCCTTTAATTGTAGCCAATGGTTCTGACTGGTTCAGTTCGATTGGTACGGAAGGTTCAAAGGGAACAAAGGTTTTTGCTTTGTCTGGCAAAGTAAATCGCACTGGTCTTATCGAAGTTGCAATGGGTACAACCCTTCGCGAAATCGTTTTTGACATTGGTGGCGGTATTCCCGATGGTTTAGCTTATAAAGCAGTTCAGATTGGTGGACCATCTGGTGGTTGTATTCCTGAAAGCCATCTTGATATTGAAATTGACTATGAATCACTTAAAACTGTTGGAGCGATGATGGGTTCTGGCGGTCTGGTGGTTATGGATGAAAAGACCTGTATGGTTGATGTTGCCAAGTTCTTCATGGACTTTATTCAACGTGAATCATGCGGAAAATGTATTCCATGCCGTGAAGGCACACGTCGTATGCTTGAGATTCTCGAACGCATTACTCGTGCCCCCGGCAAAGAAACTCAAATGGAAACGCTTGAGCGTTTCAAAGGCGTTATGTATTTGTCGCGACTGGGTGAAGTCATCAAAAATACATCATTGTGTGGTCTGGGCCAGACAGCCCCGAATCCGGTTCTCAGTACCTTAAGATGGTTCCGGGATGAATATGATGCTCATGTCTATGAACGTTGTTGTCCTGCTGGAGCATGTACGGAATTATTACATTACAGTATTAATGCCGAAAAATGTGTTGGTTGTACTCTTTGTGCCAGGAAATGTCCTGTCGATGCAATTATGGGTACTGCCAAGAGCCCGCACTATATCGTTCCCGACAAGTGTATTGCTTGCGGTACTTGTGTTGATGTTTGTCGTTTTGACGCGGTTGAGGTTAAATAAGAAAGAGGCTTGACGTGATTAATATAGAAGTAAACAAAAGAACCATTGAAGCTAAGGAAGGCGAAACTATTTTGACTGCTCTTAAACGAGCTGGTATCATAGTTCCTACTCTTTGCCATATGGAAGATTTTGCGCCAACAGGCGCTTGCCGTATTTGTGTAGTTGAAGTTGAAGGCCGTCCGGGCCTGATTCCCAGCTGTGCTTATCCGGTTGAACCTGGTATGAAAATCCAGACACATTCACCTAAGGTAGTCAGAGCTCGTAAAACAATTATTGAGCTTCTTCTTGCCGACCATCCTGATGATTGTTTGTATTGTGTGCGTAATGGTAATTGTGAATTGCAGACTCTTGCCGAAGAACATGGCGTGCGTGAAAGACGTTATTCTGGCGGACGTATTTTCAAAAATGTAGATACTTCCAGTATGTCTATTGTTCGTGATCCTGACAAATGTATCCTTTGTGGTCGTTGTGTTCGTGTTTGTGAAGAGACTCAAGGCGTAAGTGCCCTGGATTTCATCAATCGGGGCAGCCAGGCTATAGTTGGCACTGCATTTAATGAAGGACTTAATGTCTCCAGCTGTATCAACTGTGGTCAATGTATCATGGTTTGTCCCACTGGTGCTTTGCGTGAACAATCTCATCTTAAATCTGTTATCGACGCCCTTAATGATCCAAATAAAACTGTTGTGGTTCAACATGCGCCATCTGTTTCAGTTACTGTTGCAGAAGAATTCGGCATGAAACCAGGACAGGATTTCTGTGGTGTTATGACAGCTGCTTTGCGGGCATTAGGTTTTGATTTTGTGTTCGATACCAGTTTTTCTGCCGACCTTACCATTATGGAAGAGGGCTCAGAATTGGTTCACCGCCTCACAAACGGCGGGGTATTGCCAATGATGACAAGCTGCAGCCCAGGCTGGGTTAAGTTTGTCGAACAGTTCTATCCAGAATTTTTACCAAACGTCTCTTCTTGTAAGAGCCCTCAGCAAATGATGGGTGCGGTTATCAAGAGCTTTTTCGCTGAAAAGAAAGAGCTTGACCCCAAAAATATCTTTAGTGTATCTTTGATGCCTTGTACCGCTAAAAAGTTTGAAGCACAAAGACCTGAAATGGAAGATATTGAAGGTTTTCCTGATGTTGATGCAGTTCTCACTACTCGTGAACTGGCAAGACTTATCAAACTGTATCATTTGGATATTAATGCCTTAGAACCTGATGCAGCTGATAACCCATTTGGACAACGCAGTTCAGCTGGAAAGCTTTTTGGTGCTTCCGGTGGCGTTATGGAAGCTGCTATTCGCAGCGCCCATTTCCTTGTCACAGGTAAGGAAATGACTGATATCAAGGTTAAAGAAATTCGTGGTTTTGACGGGATCAAAGAAACTTCAGTCAAAATTGGTGATTTAACTCTTAATGTGGCAGCAGTTTCTGGTCTGGGCAATGCTCATAAAATCTTGCAAGCTATCAAAAAAGGTGAAAAAGATTTACACTTTATCGAAGTGATGTCCTGTCCGGGTGGTTGTATCAATGGTGGCGGTCAGCCTCTTGGTACTGATATCGAAGCTGTTAAAGAACGCATGATGGCCCTGTATAAAATTGATCGAGATGAATCTTTGCAGTGCTCTCATCTTAACCCGGAGATTACTCGTATTTACGAAGAATATCTCAAGAAACCTCTGGGCGAAAAGAGCCATCACTTACTTCATACTGAATATGAAAAACGTGATAGCATTAAATAGATAAAATTGCGGTTTCCTCCGGCGTAATACCGGGGGGAACTTTAAATTTAAGATTGGAGCAAATATATGATTTTGCCACCACATAAATCTTTTATAGAAACTCGCATTGACGATTGTCGTATGTGTTATTCATGCGTGCGTGATTGTCCGGCCAAGGCTATTCGTATAGTTGACGGACAGGCTGAGATTATCCCTGAAAGATGTATCAGTTGTGGCAATTGTGTGCGAGTTTGCAGTCAACATGCCAAGTATGCTGTCAGCACAATTGGCCAGGTTGAAGATTTACTGAAATCTGGCTCCCGGGTTGCTGCTTGCATTGCTCCATCGTTTCCAGCAGAGTTTAGTGAGCTAGATTATGGCAAAATCGTAGGGATGATTCGTGCTTTGGGATTTGACTTAGTTACCGAAGTTGCCTTTGGAGCGGATCTTGTTGCTGCTGAATATCGTAAACTTCTTGAAGCTGATACTTCAAAAAGATTTATTTCTACACCTTGTCCGGCTATTATTAGTTTTGTTGAGAAATATCATCCTGAGGCATTAGAATATCTAGCTCCGATAGTTTCTCCGATGATTGCAATGGCTCGTGTGTTGCACAGATTATATGATGATGATTTGAAAATTGTATTTATTGGCCCTTGTATTGCTAAAAAATGTGAAGCATCCAGTGCTAATCTTGAGCAAGAAGTATCGGTGTCAATTACATTTGCGGAATTGCGTGAGATGTTTATTGCTCATGATCTGAAACCTGAAGACGTATCACATTGTGAATTTGACCCTCCAAAACCATCGTTAGGCGGGCTGTTTCCGCTGAGCAGGGGCTTGCTGCAGGCTGCGAATTTGCATGAAGACCTTATTCTTGGCGATGTAGTTAATACTGATGGGCGTACTCGTTTTATTGAAGCAATACGTGAATTTGAAATGGGATCAATGGATGCCCGTTTTCTTGAGATTTTAGCATGTAATGGCTGTATTATGGGGGCAGGGATGAGCACCAGAAACTCCTTGTTTACCCGTCGCAGCGATATAAGTAAATATGTTAAAAAGCAGAGAGAGGTCCCCCTGACTGATGCGGATTTGCAGATGTTCGAAGAGCTCAAAGATGTTGATTTATATCGTAAGTTTACGGCTAATGACCAGAGACTCGCGGTTCCTTTTAAGGAAGAACTGGCCCAGATTTTAGCAAGGATGGGTAAAAAATCTACCGCGGATGAGCTTAACTGTGGTGCTTGTGGCTATGACACCTGCCAGGAGCATGCTGTTGCAATATTTAAGGGTTTGGCCGAAACTGAAATGTGTCTGCCAAATATTATTGAAACCTTGAAGCTCACTGTTAAGAAGCTTCATTTATCAAATGAACAGTTAGCTGACACCCAGGAAGCTTTGATGCATTCAGAAAAGCTTGCTTCGATGGGGCAGTTAGCTGCTGGCATCGCCCATGAAGTTAATAACCCGTTGGGCGTGGTTTTGATGTATTCGCATTTATTGCTGGATCAGCAGAATATGCCAGTTGAGACTCTTGAAGATGTAAAAATGATTGCCGAACAAGCGGACCGATGCAAAAAAATTGTTGGCGGTTTACTTCATTTTGCCAGACAGAACAAAGTTGTTTTCAGCAATGCCGATATTACTGATTTGCTTGATAGTGTCGTTGAATTGCATTGCAACCAGTCAAATGTTAATGTTGTCGTTGAACATAATATGGATAATAAATCAGCTGAAATTGATTCTGATCAGATTATTCAGGTTTTTACCAATCTGGTTAATAATGCCCAGCACGCCATGACTGATGGAGGAACTTTGACAATTAACAGCTCTGGCGACCAGCATAATATTAAAGTTATGGTTTCGGATACCGGCACAGGTATTGCAAAAGAAAATATCTCAAAATTGTTCGAACCATTTTTTACTACCAAGCAAATTGGAGAGGGTACCGGCCTGGGCCTGGCGGTAACTTATGGTATTGTTAAAATGCATCATGGAAATATCCAGGTCCAGTCAAACGATGACCCGGGAAAAGGCCCAACTGGAACGACTTTTACCGTTATCCTGCCACGGAAAAAACAGCAGGCTTCGTAAATATAAGTAAATCTCTCAAGAAGGCTCGTTTTGAATAATATATCAGGCATTCATTCCAAGAGATAATAAAAATAATTATAACCTTAATATAGAGAAATGAAAAAATGACAGAATCAAAGAAAACTATTTTATTGATTGATGATGATATCGACTTTTTGACTCAGGAACAAATGCAGCTGGAAGCGGCTGGCTATAATGTTATTACTGCTTCATCCATAAAGGAAGGTATTGAAACTCTTAATAATAATGATTTTGACATGGCTATTGTTGACCTGATGCTCGAAGATGCTGATGGCGGTTTCAAACTATGCTACAAAATCAAAAAGAAAGATCCTTCTATCCCTGTTATGCTTGTGACAGCTGTTGCTAGCGAAACAGGTCTGGAATTTGGTGCTTCTACTGATGAAGAACGTTCATGGATCAAGGCCGACAAGATGCTGACCAAACCTGTTCGTTTTGAACAGCTTAAACGCGAAGTCAAGCACTTGTTGAAAGATTAATTTCTGTTAAGTGAAAAGTTGAAAATATTGCGACATTATAATGGCCTGTCAAGAGCAGGTCATCGTAAAATGTTCAGGGACATCAACTTTTCATTTTTATGCCCTGCATCTCCGCGAGGCGATATTAGTTTTTAACTTAAATTTTACAGGCTTTGCTTCTATGGAAGAAATCAGAGTATTAATAGTTGATGATGAAATGGGAATGCGACTTGGTGCTCAACGCGCCTTGAAGAATTTCAAAACTCATGTTGCCGATGTTGATGTTGATGTGGCTATTGTTGTTGACGGTGCTGAATCAGCTGAACAGGCACTGGAAATGATTAATAATCATCCCCCTGACATTTTACTACTTGATTATAAGCTCCCTGGTATGACAGGCCTTGATTTGCTGGAAAAAATAGCACCTCACAAAGAAAATATGCGCATCGTTATGATTACCGCATATGCCTCTATTGATACCGCTGTTGTTGCTATCAAACGTGGTGCTTATGATTTCCTTGCTAAGCCTTTTACCCCTGCAGAGCTACGAGCTCAGGTTGAAAAAGCAGTCGAAAACCTTGTCATTGAACGCCAGGCAAAAAAATTAGCCCAGGAAAAAAAGCAGGTTCGATTCCAGTTTATTCGAGTTGTTGCTCATGAACTTAAAGCTCCATTAGCTGCTATTCAGGGTTATTTACAAATCCTGCAGGACCTTGATTTAACTAAGGACCCAACTCAGTATAATAAAATTTTAGACCGTGTAATAATTCGTTCCGATGGTATGCGCAAACTCATCAGTGATTTGCTGGATCTTACCCATATTGAGTCAGGCAAGAAGGCTCGCGAACTTACTGAAGTTGACCTTAGCGAGATGGCCCAGATGGCTTATGAAACGGTTTTGCCATCGGCTCAAGAGCGGGGCATCACTGTTAATCTGCATAATACCGAGCCGATCAAGTTTTTAGCTGACCGCAGTGAAATCGAGATTATCTTTAATAATCTTATTTCTAATGCCGTTAAATACAATCGAGACAATGGTAGCGTCGATGTCAATATCACGCCAACTGACGACAAAGTCGTTATTTCTGTCGCGGATTCGGGCATAGGTATGACCGAAGATGAAGCATCCCGGCTCTTTGGTGATTTCGTCCGCATTCGCAACACCAAAACTCGTGATATACTGGGTTCGGGTTTGGGCCTGTCTATCATCAAAAAACTGGCTTACCTTTACAATGGTGAGGTAAATGTTAAATCTCAGCCTGATGTAGGCACAACATTTACTATTACTTTAAGGCACACCAGTGATGTTCAGGAGCCACAGGAAGCTGAGCATAAACCTACGGAACAATAAGTGGGCCTACCTTATTGCGGGTAATATTTGGAAAACCATTCAATCTGTTTGTTATTTTTTTAACATCTCAGGAAAAGTTGTTGATTTTCATCGTTACAAATGGTAAAAATGTGATCTATAAGATTGGTTTTTGAGGCAATTTGTTCTAAATAAGATGGCAAAGCCTTTTTTTATGTAGATGGTTGGTGATTTGTCGCTATGTTGGAAGTTACCGCTAAGCGAGAGAATGCCAAAATTATATATTTTATCATAGGAGAGCATGATGACCAGAATTCTTTTAGTGGATGATGACCCCGATGTCATCGAAGCAACCAGAATGGTGCTTGAAAAACAGGGCTACGAAGTTGCGGTTGGTTACAGTCGTCAGGAGGGCTTAGATGCTATTGCCAAACAGGAACCTGATTTGCTACTGTTAGATGTTATGATGGAGCAGCCTGATGATGGCATTGCCATGGCTCAACAACTCCGTCGGAGTGGTTTTACTAAACCGATTCTTATGCTTTCCAGTATTGGTAAAGTAACTGATATGGAATTTGGCAAGGTTGATGATATTTTACCAGTAAATGCTTTTATTGATAAGCCTGTTCAGCCAGATGTTCTGGTTGCTCAAGTTAAAAAGTTACTGGGATAGTAAATGAAATAAAAAACCCTGGTTTTGGCCAGGGTTTCTTTTTGCGCAATTCTATTCAGTTAATCAAATCAAAGCCTTACCAATCATTTTTTCATACAAATCCAGATAACCTGCGATCATATTTTCCATCGACCATTTTTCGCGTGCCCGAGCCATAATTCTTTTAACTTGTTTTTGATATTCAGCTCGATTATTACGGAAATACCGATGGTTTTCTACGGCATTAAACAGCCCCCACCATAAACCTTCGCTGTCATAGGTATTAAATAATATGCCATTGCCACAATCTTCTGGTGCACCCCATGCCTTCAATGCCAATGGTTCAATTTTGTCATGATAGCCTCCGGTATTGCGATTGGTTGTCGTTGCACCATAGATATTACCAACAACATCTATTTGTCCAAACGGCTCGTAAAGTGAAGCACCAAATACATCCGAAGCTGCTGCATAACCTAATTTACTTAATTCCTCGTCAAAATGATGATAGGCAATTCGGCCCCCAGAAGCATAGGCGATTCTTCCCAGGATTTCTTTATGGCTCATGTCATCGCCAACAGGGTTGCCAACGATAGCTATTTGCACATCGGGGTTTTCATATACAAATTTACCTGCGATATCTTCCAGAATTTCAACACCTTTTTGATTCTGGTCCAGTCTCGAAGGCCAATAAAGCAATATCGCATCAGCATTGCTGTTCAAACCCATTTGATGCTGGAACTTCAATAGATTCGTTCTTTTTGCTTCAATAACATCATCGGTTGGCCCGTAGCGAACAGCTAGTCCAGGTTTGTCCAGGGAAGTGTTGGCAATTTGATTTTCCGGGTAAACATCCGGCGATATGCCATTAGGTATTACCGCTGAAGCTTTATTGAAATGTTTGACTTTGGTTTCGTTTCTTACTGATTCAGGAATAATATTTCTGTCCATGAAATGATTCTGGACAATTTCTTTAAGGAAAGTTTTGCCAACATAGCTGATACGCGTAGCGCTTTTGATGGCTGTGGCTTGTGCGTCAATGCATTCTTTGCCATGTTCATTTCTGATATATAGATCATGCCACATAGCTATCAGATTTACGCCCTGCATCGCCTCTACTGGGATAAGGCATGTATGGGTATTATGAATGGTATGCAATAGTGGTATTTGCCTAAGCTTTGCATAAGCTGCTATCGATCCGCCAGCCATCCAGTCATGACTATGAATAATCCCGCGACCATCGTATTTTACTAATATTTCACGCATATAATTATTGATAATTTGCCGTTGAAATTCAGCGGCGGTATTGATAATGTTGCCTTCATAGGCATGTTGGTAATTTTCAAATACTGATGATGTGACAAGGTGGATATTTTGTGGATCTAGTTTGTAGCGAGCATCAACCCATTCTTTTTTTGTTATACGTGATTCTTTCTGGAATCTTTCCTGCAAGTTTAAGGTTATCAAATGTACAGGCAGGTTTCGGTCGGTTAGCCCCTGGCAGATAGCTGATACGACATCGCCCATGCCACCAGATTTTCCAGAAACATATTTAGCTAAATTACCCATTCCGTGATTGGGTAATTTGGCAGTTTCAGGTGAAATTAAAATAATAGGCGTTTTCTTAGAATCTTTTACGACATTAAATCTTTTAACATTATTAGCCAGCAGGCTTAGATTTCTAGTTAAGAGATAGGTAGCTGTTGCAAGTGAACCATAGGGACTGAAATAGTCATGCACGCCACGGTCAGGACCGGTGCCTTCATGTAGATAATATAAATGGTCCGAAGTTGTCAGATATCGCCAACGTCTTTGGAAATAGACATTGGCTTTTTTTACATCTTCTTCCATTCCTTCAAGCTCTTTAAAGAGCGTGTATTGGGTTTGATTGCCCAACCAACCGTGTGTATTGCGTTCAATATCGGCCCAGGACGAAGTGCTTAATGGATGAATGTCAGCGATAGGGCACTTGACATCTTTGAAGTTTTTTGCAATTTCAGTTGGATTAGCAGGTACGACATTAGGATATTTCTCCAATGCTTCAGGCAATTTTGCCCAAAAATCAAATATTCCGGTATCCTGCCAGATATGTTCTCCGATATGTTCATAGTCATAGCCAAGCATTATAACTTCGCCATCAATTTTAGACAGGCTTCTGGCATAATCGTCAGCACTTAATCCGCCGCCACTGAATCGAAACGCGACATCATCACTAAGGTCACGATGCCTTGGAATAACCACGATTTTTTTTACTTTTTTGGTATCACCGGCACAATGAAATACCGCATGAGGTGACACCGCATTGCCTTTTGCATCGACGAGCATATCGTTACGCTGTTCGCAAAGAATTGCCTCATATCCCATATCAGCGACGGTGTTGGCTATTTCATTATTATACATCAATTCGGTATTGCGAAAGGAGGTAGGGCGGCAACCAAACAATTCCCGCATTTTTTGCCGATGCATGGAAACCTGTTTACGAAATTCAGTTTTTTTAGGATCTTCAAATAGTGCCGTTAATGAATGATAATAAGTTTCTTCCAGGAACTCAACCTGATTATTTTTTTGCCCGGCTTCATATAATTTTCGCAGTTCTTCGATTACCTGAGGGTTATATTTCTCAGCTTGTTCCAGGAATGTGCCGGACATGCTGAAAGTAACCTTGAAGTTCGGATGGTTTTTGATGGCCTTTGTGAACATTTGTGTTGCGGGTATATAGCATTTATGTGCTACCTTATTGAATACCTCGCTATCTTTTTCTTTCCAAAGGAACAGTTCGGTATTTGTATTAAGACGGAAAGGCTGATGCAACTCAAAATAGAATGTGACTAAAGGCATATCGGACTCCTTGAAAAAAGACACCTCATAAAACATAAGGTTTATACTGCTATTTTACCTTTCATTTACCGGAATAGCAAGTTGTAATCAATGCTTTCAGACACTCGCAAAAATCTGCTGAAAGACCAATTAAATATTGGCCTGAACTATCCGGGTTGGAATTGCTATTGAGATAATTAACAGCTGCCTAATACTTAAAAAAATCTCGATTATCGGACCCGTCTCTTTATGTTCAACTTTATTTTTACCCTTTTATTGCCTTATAAAACAATATTTTGTTAATTTTATAAGATTAAATGCATGCATAGTATTTATTTTCCGATAATTAATATAGTACCTGAAATATTTATAATTAATCAGTTTCAAGTTCAAAGGTGAATGTATGTATATTTCTTTTTTTCGCAATATGACCGGCATATTTATTTGTTCAGCAATTTCAGCAACTGCCGCTATTAATGTTCCACTGCAAAATGCTACCGCGACTTTTTCACAGAATCTTGCAGGCTATTCCGCCACCGAAACAATTGATGGGATAATTTCTGGTCATTCGACTTCATGGGCTATTGGTCGCAATTTTCAGGGGCCGATATTACCTGAAGCTATTGTATGGGAAACAGTTACCTCTCCTTTGGCCCTGCAGGGCACTGAATATACTTTTAATATATATCATCAAGAGCTTTCTGTAGCTGGCAATGTAGGATTAGGCAAATTCCGCTTATCATATACAATAGATGATAGGTATTCTTTTGCTGATGGTTTTGTCAGGGGTGGCAATGTCTATGCTAACTGGAATGTCATTGACCCGCTAACTTACACATCAACTGGCACTGAAACAATTACCAGATTGCCAGATTCATCTTTGCTGGTTTCAGGCGGCGATGCTAATCATAGTTCTGACTATACCGTTACCGCATTGATACCTACAACCGGTATCACTGGTTTCAGGCTTGAAGCATTGCAGGATTTCAGATTGCCTGCTGGTGGTCCTGGATTAGATCCCTTTGGCAATTTCTACTTGTCTGAGTTTGTTGTTTCTATCCCGGAACCGATTTCTGTTTTGACCATGTTTTTAGGTATGGCGATTTTTATAAAAAGAAAATCCCTGAAAATATCTCGTATTCGTTTAATTCGCGATTAATTCTTATCGCTGAATGTAATTGCGTAAACCATATTTCCAGATAGGATGTAGCTGCCCGACTTTTTCCAATATTTTGCGAAAAAACAAAAACAAAAGTGACTTTAATGTTAACGTTTTCTTATCAGCAAATCCTTTGGCATTAGGGACTTTTCGATTTTGTTGGCTATCAGCTCATTAATGAACCGTGTCCCATCCTGATAGTAACCGGCAGTGGGCTTAAGATCAGGAAAATAGCCATTGAAATACTTATTCAACATCAACATCATCAATTCTCGCACATATTTCGATGCCATCGATGCTAATGCTACTGGTAGCTGTTCGGAATCTCCTTTGACAATAAAATGAATTTTCATCGAACGTTTATTTTCCGTAAGTTGGTAACTACTGACGGTTGGTGATTCTTTTATGATTTTAAATGTGGCATCCGGCAAAATTCTCTGCAAGGGTACCCTGTAATGGCTACGGCCTCCCTGGCGGTCACATACTATTTGTAAATTGTTGTCAGAGCCATACTTAGACCAGGCCTTAAATATTAACTGTGCCGCCTGTTGGAACAGAACCTTAGCTTTGTTATCAGTCAGATCAATCAGATGATTATAATGGCCGGCAGCTAATGGCAGTGACCAGAAATCTTTTATCGCTAAATTGTTTGCCTGTAAGTCTTTACGAAGGTTGCCGACGGCAACAGCTAAGTCTCCCAATCCTATTTCCAGCTCCCAATTGTTGGCCGCTGTTCGATACCATGGGTATTGTGCAAATATAGTAGCGTCCCAGCCATCCAGACTTTGCATCAGTTGCATGAAATTGCTGGGAGTTTTTTTGTCCAGGCAGGTCAGGGCGGCTAATACCCCCCGTTGTAAGTGTTTGACATCACCGAACTTAGAATGGAGCTTCTTACTGTCATTAATAGCGATACGACCCTTGGCTCCAGTGCGGGTTTTGCATACGCTATGACTTAAAATATCCCAAAGTGGCGTCTTTAATATAGAATCGGGCAATTCAAATATACAGGCAGAAACTACTAAGGGCCCCAGGATAGGACCATAGCCTGCTTCGTCGATTCCAACTAGAATAGCCATCAAATAAACCTCAAATCAAAAATATTACTTTTCAAAAACGAAAAACTATTTTAGCGGGTTTTATAGTAAAAAGCCATGGTTATGATATTGTTTATGACATTTTTTGTGGGTTGAATGTTGGCCGGAAATCAGTTATAATTTTGCACTTATGTAAATATATAGTCAAATTATAAGGAAATACATAATGACACAGAAAATAAAGAAAATCGTGTTGGCCTATAGTGGTGGGCTGGATACTTCGGTGATTTTGCCGTGGTTGAAAGAAAAATATAATTGCGAAGTTGTAGCTTATGCAGCTGAGCTGGGGCAAGGTTCAGAATTAAAAGGCGTTAAGAAAAAGGCCCTGGCTTCGGGGGCATGTAAGTGTATCGTTCAGGATTTGCGTAAAGAGTTCCTGGAAGACTATGCCTGGAAGATGCTTCGCAGCGGGGCGATTTATGAAAGCAATTACCTGCTGGGCACCAGTATTGCCCGGCCATTGATCGCTAAAGAGCAGGTCAGAGTCGCCCATGAAGAAGGAGCAGATGCCGTTGCTCATGGCGCAACTGGCAAAGGTAATGACCAGGTTCGTTTTGAGCTGACATTTATGGCTCTTGATCCATCTTTGAAGATCATTGCCCCGTGGAAAGACCCTTCCTTTGAACTGACTAGTCGTGAAGCGGCCATTGACTATGCCAAGGCACGCAAGATTCCTATTGATCAGACTAAAAAGAAAATTTACAGTCGTGATAGAAACCTCTGGCACATATCCCATGAAGGGGCGGATCTGGAAAATCCCTGGAATGAGCCCAAAGATGATGTGCTGGTTATGAGCAATCCGTTGAGTAAGACTCCGGCCAAAGCTGAATATATTGAAATCGGTTTTGTTGAAGGGACGCCAGTTAAACTCAATGGTAAAAAAGTTTCCGCTGTTAAATTACTGGAGACATTGAACGCCATTGGTGGCAAACATGGCGTAGGCACCGAAGACCTTGTTGAAAATCGCCTGGTGGGAATGAAGAGCCGCGGCGTTTATGAAACTCCCGGCGGCAGTATTCTCTATCGCGCTCATCGCGCTATTGAAACTTTGACTCTGGATCGTGAAACCATGCATTATAAGCAGCAGGTTGCATTAAAGTATGCCGACCTGGTTTATAATGGCCAATGGTTTACCCCTTTGCGTGAAGCATTGGACAGCTTCTTTGACAGCACCCAGCGTAAGGTTACCGGAACTGTTAAGATCAAACTGTGGAAGGGTAATATTATCCTTGCCGGGGTTAAGAGCCCCAATAGCCTGTACAGTCCTGAAATTGCAAGCTTTACCATGGGGGCTGAATATGACAGCACCGATGCCACCGGATTCATCCGCTTGTTTGGTTTACCAATGAAAGTCCAGGCTAATAAACGCTGACCAGCCTGAAGCTGGAGACAGAATTAATTATAAGCCCTTGGCGTTATGCTGAGGGCTTTTTTCATTGGTTTTAAATGTTACTGGTATAAAAAAAACGACAGACTATATTGTCTGTCGTTCTAAAGTATTGATTTAAAAAAATTAGGCTTTATTTACCGCGTGCAGGACTTTGCCCTGGGTGAAGTTGCGGAATATTTCTACGACTTCTGCGGCGATGGCATTTTGAGCCTGTGTAGTTGATGCCCCGATATGGTGGGTGCCATACACCGAAGGGTGCTGAGTTAGAGCATTAGAGAAATCAGCCTGGGCGGTGCCAGGTTCATTATTATAGACATCAAGGCCAACGCGAAGTTTTTTGCTTTCGATAGCGGCCAATAAATCTTCATCATTAACGATTTCGCCACGTGAGGTGTTCAGGATGATGGTATTGTTTTTGACTTTGCTGAGGAAATCAGCGTTAATCATACCTTTGGTTGCTGGAATAGCTGGGATATGCAGAGAAATGACATCGGCATTTTTCAAAGCTTCATCCAGATCTTTAACAAAAGTGATGCCAGCTGCGTCAAGTTTGCTTTGCAGTTCAGGGCTGTGCATTACATCATAGCCATTGACATTCATGCCAAAGGCACAGGCTCGTGTGCCAAAGTTAAAACCAATTTCGCCCAGGCCCATGACCAGAACATTTTTACCAAAGAGGCCATCAGCCTTGGAATAGGTTTTCTTATTCCATTTTCCGGCTCGCAATTCGATGACATTATCAGGGATACGACGATCAATAGCCATCATCAGGCCAAAAGCCAGTTCAGCAACTGCAACAGCATTTTTACCGGGGGTGTTACAGACATGAATGCCTGCTTCGGTAGCTTTTGCGACATCGATAGTATTGTAACCAGCGCCGGCACGGATGATAATTTTGAGTTTATCGCTGGCCTCGATAGTGGCAGCGGTAACTTTGGTGCTTCTGACAATCAGAGCATCGTAGCCAGCGATTTTACCAGGGAGATCATCAGCGGTCAGGTCAGGTAAAAGGTCATAATCAAGGCCCAAAGCTTTGAGGTCATCGAGATACTGTTCCTGGAATTTGTCAGCCATCAGAATTTTCATAATTTTTTCCTTTTTACTATAAACAGGGGGGACTCTATTTAGTTAACTTTATAAAACGGCTATATTCTAGTGGTTGTATACTATATTGTAAAGTAGGAAAATTTTATAGAGATTCGATATTTTAGCGGCTTTAGCATGAGATTTTGTTACTATTGCGTTTTAGCTTACTTTAGGGGTTGGTAGTAGTTAAATATCGTAAAATTCGTAAACCTGATCAACGATAGTCGCAGGAGAGTATTATTATAAAAATTAAGGAAGATAGAAAGGTTATTTTACCTTATCATTTGCAACCCATGCTTCTGTTTTGGCTAAAATGAGATAAAGATTATGATTTTGAGGTGTAATTGAGGCGATCTTGAGCTATAATCTATGCTAATGAATACTTTCCGAAAACATATTAAGCTTATTCCTGACTATGTATCCCTGGCGGTAAAACGCGAGTCAGAATACAAAGCGGGTTTTTATACCTTTATTTTTAACCAGGCAATAGGTGCCGGGGTGTGGCTGCTATTTTGGAAGATTCTGATTGGCAAGGTCGGGGCGGTAGGGCATTTTGATTTTCCGCATATGGTGATGTTGACAGGCTTTGCCACGATTAATATGGGTATGTGGTTTATGTTTTCATTTATATGGCGATTGCCGCGAGAGGTTATTACTGGCCAGCTTAACTGTTATCTGATCAAGCCGGTGCATCCTTTTATTCATATGATTATGCGCAGGCTGAATTTGCGGGCTATTCCGCGAGTTGGGATAGGTTTAACAATCGTAATTTTGTCATTAATCCATTTTGAAGAAATAAGCTATAGCCCTGGTGCGATAATCATCGCCGCTTTGATAAGTTTATTTAGTTTTTTGACGACTTTTTTGCCTTTTGCGATGGTTTGCATGTCAGTATTCTGGATTGGCCGGGCAGAGTTTTTGCGTGATTTATTTATCGAATTTTTTCTATTTCAGAATTATCCGCTGAGTGAATTTCCCGGTAGCTTTATCGTGTTTTTCTCAGCGATTATACCTCTTATTTTCGCTTCGACTGTGCCGGTTTTGGTGTTGACTAAATTTACTCAAACCCAGGCATTAGGTCTTTTGGCTGCCCAGTTGGTAATTATAACCGTTCAGATTTTTTTATTCAGACTTTTATGGAACAAAGGCTTAAAACGATATGAAAGCTATGGTGGCTAAACCTTTCTGGTTTTTTACATTTCTTCAAGCCAGTTGGTTGCCAGTATTGCCAGGTCAAGTAAGTCAACCTTGCCATCTTTATTATTGTCGCCTTTGATTTCTAGCCTTCCAACAATAATATCCTGATAAGGATAACTTTTCTCATTTATTATTAACCATGTATTGGTAAAGTCCCAGTTAATAAATGTAGATAGCTGTTTCATCTGATCTGTTGTTTTTCCAGTTACTCCGGTTTCGGGGCCTTTGCCAACGCCAGATTCTGTCCCACTGGTCTGAATGTCCCAGAAACAGTTGGTTTTGTCGCCTTGTTCCTCTCCGCACAGTCCACCCAGATATAAAGAAGAATCGCCACTGGTAACACTTCCGATTGAATAGCAATCAATTATATTTCCGCCATTATGGCCACACAATCCACCGATAATTTGTGAAAAATTTCCACCTGTTATATTGCCAGTTGAGTAGCAATTGTCAATAGTTCCTGAGAAATTTATTCCGCAGAGACCACCAAGTTGACCGGAAGAATCGCCGCCAGAGACATTGCCGGTTGAATAGCAATTTGATATTGAGCTGTAATTGAATCCGCACAAGCCTCCGATGGCGAAGGAACCGTCCTGGCCAATTATGTCGCAGGCAGAGAAGCTGCCAGTGATAGTGGCGGATGTGTAATTTCGTCCGCATAGTCCACCCATATAGTCATTGCCAGAGATTTTTCCAGTTGAATAACAGTTTGAAATAATTCCCGATGAATAATTTCTGCCACATAGTCCGCCCAGATAGTCATTACCTTTGACATTACAGTTAGAGTAACAATTTGAGATTGAGCTTTGATTGAATCCACATAAGCCACCAATTATATTATCGCCAGTAACATGTCCAGATGTATAACAATTAGCTATACTTGCCTTGTTATATCCAACAAGGATTCCGATATGGTCAGCAGAACCATTTATTGCCGCAGCCAGAACGGATAGATTGCTAATGCTTGCATAAGAGCCTGTTTGTCCAAATAAACCAAGATCAGAATTCCCATTCTGCTGTAATCCATTAATAGAATATTCCATGCCGTTGAAATTGCCATCGAATGGAGTTGTATCATTGCCAATAGGGTTTATCGTGAATCCTGATGGTATGGTAATGTCACCAGTGAGCTCAAAGTAAGTATCTGTACCCCACAGAGAAGATGTTTCCGATAGCAGATGCAAATGAACAAATGATTTAATCTGGTAAGGTTCATATTCTGTCCCTGCTCCGCCGGCAGGAGTGAAATTGGCGGTAACAGTTTTATCTGAATCCATATTAATTATCTGGGATTTGTCGTTGCCAGCCAGGTCGCCACTGAAATGGAACATATACCAGCCGGTATTGTTGGCTGTAACGGTTACTTCTGTACCATAAATGTATTTGCCGCCGCTGGGATTAAGAGTGACTGTTCCACCTTCAGGAGGTTCGATTTGGTATGAAAGTGAATAAGACAATAATTCATCAGCGCCTATATCTACAGTGGTGTCAATAATTCTAGGGTCACCCTGAAAATCTGTTGCCGGCAGATTTTCGGCGTTATTGTCGCCAATATTTATGCATGGTGAGTTTACCTGTAATCTTAAATCGCCAGCTGGAGCATTTGCAAATAGTGGGTTAGAATCAATACAACCAGTTCCAAACCAGGATTGTCCTGTTCCACCTAGAATGTCGCTGTAGGTAATATCTGGAAAGGGGGCCTTGATTTGATCTGGGGAGTTTTGCCATAATATGCTATTAGTTATTATTGTAGGCGAAGTATTACTATAAACTGCCCCGCCATAACCTCTGAGACCAGAGGTGCCATTATTACCATCATCGCCAAAATTACTGGAACCGCCTGTACCGGGGGAACCTTGTAAGCCAGTTCTATTGGAATAAAATGTACAGTTTGTTATTGTTAGTGGGCCGTTGGCATTAAAAATAGCCGAGCCGCTACCACTGTTTCCACCATTACCGCCATCGCCACCATCGCTTGAGAGTTTGCCGTCACCGCCATAGCCACCATAGCCGCCATTGCCAGTTTGGTTGTTATGAAAAATGCAATTGACCAAAGTGATTGATGAATTTATGTTGTATATTCCTGCGCCAAAGCCACTGTTGGCACCATTGCCGCCATTTCCTCCATAGGTTGTACCCCATATATCACCGTCCTGGCCATTGCCGCCTCTGCCGCCATTTCCGGTAATATTATTGTTGAAAATGCAGCTTGTAATCTCGAGTGAAGAATTATTTGTAATAAAAATACCAGCGCCATTGCCACCGGGTGATCCAGAACTGCCACTGGAGCCATCATTGTGGCCATCTTCGCCATTTCTGCCATTTCCGGTAGCATTATTGATAAAATTACAGTTATTGATTTTAAGTGAGCTGTTTGTTATATACATGCCCCCGCCAAATTGATCAAGGCCCGTACCGCTTGAGTATCCTCCGGTAACCGTGAAACCGTCAATAATAGTATTAGAATTCACACTGTCTGCGTAAACAATATGGTAGGTGTCATTTATGTCTCTGAAATTATTCTTGTTGAGGTCACCTGAAAGGATAGTTTCACAGTTTTTGATATCACGATCAAGAATATCTGGTTCACCAATTGCCGGAAAGCCACCATATAGTTCAACGGCATTTTTTAAGGTGAAACTTATTACGCGATTTCCAACAGCGGATGGATAATATGTTCCAGTTGCCACCCATATCTGATCACCGGGAACTGCTACCGCCAGAGCGGATTGTAAATCAGTATAAGCATCGGGCCAGCTAGAACCATCTGCCGCTCCGCTGGCATTAGCCTTTACATGAATAATATCCGCTATGACAGAATAGTCGCAAAAGATCATTAAAACAAAAAAAAACGAGAATATAGATAACTGTTTCATCGGAAAATCTCCTTAAGCGATTATTGGTTTATTATCCTTGAATAGCCAGTAAGGTGTGAAATTCGATGTATAAATCATCTTATGCATCGAATTTTGCGTTATTCAAGCGGTCTGTCATAATTATTTAGTTTATTTTTACAGTAAAACAGCTATATTATAGCCTAATAATAATGTTATTCTTAAAATTATAAATCGTTAAAATACAAATACTTAGAAGGAAAGAATGAAAGCTTTAACAGCTAATAAATATCTGGTTATATTTCTCACCCAGTTTAAGAATCTGTTGGAGTATAGGGTTAACATCGCCCTGAAGCTTATTCGCCCGATTATTATGACGGCAGCGGTGGCATCGCTTTGGATGGTCCTTTTTCAGGTTAGCGGCAAAGATACTATTGCTGGTTTTGACCGTAGTGGTTTTATATTTTATTTGCTGGTGGTTCGTTATATAGCGATATTTTCACCTGGCGGAAGACTGATAGCTGATATGAACGAGGAAATATGCAATGGCAATCTAACCATGCGACTGGTGCGCCCTATGCATTATCTGGCGTGGCTATTTTTTCGAGCTTTGCCGATACCACTGTTTTGCGGTATTATGGGGGTAGCGATGATTACCGCTGGGGCTATGATGTTTGATGCGGTTATGCCCAGCGGGGTGCGAATGGTGATATTTATTTTTTCGGTTATCGCTACGGTTATAACCCAATATGCCTTTTATATTGGTATTGGAATACTGAGTTTCTGGGTTTATGAAGTTATGCCTTTTGATAGATTTTTTAGAACTGTTAATAATCTGCTTTCCGGGCAGTTGTTGCCTTTGACTATTTTTGATGATGGGGTAAGAAATGTTTTGATTTTTCTGCCGTTTGCTTCGCTGGCATATAACCCGGCAGCGATTTATACCGGCAAAATTGAAACAACGTTGGCAATATATGTGGTGCTGGGCCAGTTTTTCTGGGCGATTGTATTGTGGCTTATGGTGATTTTTGCGTATAATAAAGGCCTGAAAAAATTTGAAGCCCAAGGAGGTTAATTATCGCTATTATTGAATTAAAAAATGTTTCCAAGTCATTTAAGGTGCCCGTTAAGGCCAAACGGTCATTCAAGCAGATATTCTATCGTAAAAGCATGGATGTCAATGTATTAAGCAATATCAACTTTTCGATAGATGAAGGTGAATTTATCGGTTATATCGGGCCCAATGGTGCCGGTAAGAGCACGACGATTAAATTGCTGACTGGTATTTTGTATCCGACTGATGGCTCGATTTCAGTTATGGGTTTTGACCCGCATAAAGACCGATATCAATATACCTATAATATTGGCGTGGTTTTTGGCCAGCGGTCATTGCTGGAATATGATATTCCGGTTCGGGATTCATTTTTACTTTATAAAGCTATTTATGAACTGAACGAAAAGGTATTTGCCAAAAGGTTGGCTGAATTTGTTGATATTCTACAATTGGAAGATTTACTGCATATTCCGGTACGTAAACTTTCACTGGGACAGAGGATGCGATGTGAAATAGCGGCCAGCCTGTTGCATAGACCAAAAGTTATTTTTCTGGATGAGCCTACCATTGGTCTTGACGCTCTTAGTAAAGCTGAGATTCGCGGTTTTCTCAAAAGAATTAATGAACAGGAAAAAGTTACTATTATCCTGACAACCCATGATATGGATGATATCGAGGAATTATGCCATCGAATCATATTTATTAATCTTGGCAATATTATTTATGATGGCCCATTGAGCGAATTGAAAAGTCAGTATGTTCATACCAAACAGGTAGAGATAGCCTATGATAAGCCGGTCGAAATACCAGAACAATACCAAGATATGCTGCTATCTATAGATCATGGCAGTAAATATGTGTTTAATATAACTTATGCCGACGCGGTAAATGTTGTACCTGACTTGTTAAGGTTGGGATCTGCGCGTGACATATCTATACACGAGCCGAGGCTGGAAGATATAGTCAAGAAAATCTATAGCAGTCAAACGCCTGCTTCTTAGCCAATCATGCTGATATGAGATATAAACGAAAAGAGGGGCTCTTTGGATAAAGAAGCCCCCGTAATATTCAATTGTATTTAGGGCATGAAGCCCGGTGGTTTTTAGTAGCGTCCGCCACCGCCACCGCCACCGCCATAACCGCCTCGGCCACCGCCACCGCCATAACCGCCTCGACCACCGCCACCGCCCTGAGGACGATCTTCGCGGGGTTTAGCCAGATTGACTTTTAAAGGGCGTCCGGATACTTCCTGGCCATCCATAGCAGCCATAGCAGCTTGAGCTTCTTCTTCAGTACTCATTTCAACAAAGCCAAAGCCTTTGCTACGTCCACTTTGACGGTCAATAATAACAGTGGCACTTTCGACGCTGCCAAATTCTGCGAAAGCAGTTTCCAGGTCAGAATTTTCCATATCATAGCTTAGATTGCCAACATACAGTTTCTTAGTCATAACAGTCTCCAATTATCCGAAAAAAGAAAAAAAAGTCCAACAAGGACACGATCAAATTATACAAAATCGGAAAACATCTTAAAAAACCGGAAACCGCAACTGGAAATGGCAGAGGGCAGGCGAGATCTTAACTTGTTTTTCGAACTACTGTGAAAGTTAGCATGCCACCTATAGACTAGGCGACATTAATATATTATCTTATCGGTCAGCCAATATCAATAAATTAATTTCATATATGGCTAAAAATACAAAAAAAGCCCCCGTATGGGAGCTTAAGTGGTTGATTTGCAAGAAATTATATAAAATTACTTTTCTAAAAAATTATCGATAGCATTAGCGGCTTTACGTCCGAAATCTATGGCAGTTACAACCAGAGAAGCACCATTATGCGAATCACCTGCAGCAAAGAAACCTTTGCGACTGGTCATGAAATTCTCATCAATAGCGATATTTCCACGTTGATCCACCTTCAAATCGGCTTTTTCTACTAAACCTTTATGTGCTACATGAACAAAACCCATAGCTAAAAGGATCAGGTCGGCTTTGATGGTAAATTCGGTGCCGGGCACTTCCACCATATTCCAGCGACCATCTTTTTGCTGCCATTTGACTTCGATGCCATGTAGTTCGGTAACTTTTCCATTGGCGCCGATTAATTCTTTAGTTGTAACTGACCAGCGGCGGTTGCAGCCTTCTTCGTGGCTGGAAGAAGTCCGCATGATGTTAGGCCAATTGGGCCAGGGCGTGCTGTCGGGTCTTGAAACTGGTGGTATGGGCATAATTTCCAATTGATGGACCTGAACTGCACCTTGACGACGTGAAGTACCGACGCAGTCACTGCCAGTATCTCCGCCACCAATAACGACAACATGTTTACCTTTGGCAGTGATGACCTGATCATCAGGGATAATGTCTCCGGCGCAGATTTTATTCTGTTGGGATAGAAAATCCATTGCAAAGTGGACACCATCGAGTCGACGGCCTGGTATTTCAATATCTCTTGGTTGGCCAGCGCCTATGGTCAGGCACACAGCGTCAAAAACCTTTTCCAGGTATTTTGGAGAAATATCTTCACCAACCTGAACTCCGGTTTCAAATCGAACCCCTTCAGCTTTGAGTTGCTGGAGTCGACGGTCTAAAACATTTTTATCCAGTTTGAAATCCGGGATACCATAGCGTAATAAGCCACCAATTCTGCTGTCTTTTTCAAAGACAACCGGAGTGTGTCCAAAACGAGCAAGTTGCTGAGCTGCTGCTAAGCCTGCTGGTCCTGAGCCAATGATGGCAATTTCCTTGCCTGAGCGGGTTTCAGGAATCAACGGTTTGATCCAGCCTTCAGCGAAACCTCGTTCGACAATTTTATATTCAATATGTTTGATATTGACGGCACTGGCACTAATGCCCAGGCAACATGCCGTTTCACAGGGGGCCGGACAAACTCTCCCGGTTATTTCTGGAAAATTATTGGTTGAATGCAATAGTTGGCAAGCTTCAAGCCACATGCCATTATAGACAAAACGATTCCAGTCCGGGATTTTATTCTTTAGCGGACAGCCAGTGCCAAGGCAAAATGGTATGCCGCAATCCATACAACGCGCCGCCTGCTCAAGAAGTGTTTCAAGGGCAAGTGGAACGCTGACTTCCTGGAAGTCTGTCAGACGCTGAGCGACCGGACGGTAGCTCACGTCAACACGATTATATTTTAGGAATCCTGATTTATCAGTCATTTTTATACACCTCCTCAGTTGCCGGGGTGAATTCAGTTAATTTTTGATCGCTTTCCTGCAGTCTTTGCAGTGACTTGCGATATTCAATAGGCATTACTTTGACGAATCTCCCCATCATTTCTGACCAGTTTTCCAGAATATAATTTGAACGTTTTGAACCAGTCAGTTTTTGATGATTAGTAATTAGTTCGTGTAGCAATTCAATATCTTTTTTATGCCAGACAGATTCAAGGTCAACCATATCAAGGTTGCATAAGGTATCGAACAGCTGATGTTCATCAAATACATATGCTATGCCTCCTGACATTCCAGCGGCAAAGTTGCGACCGGTTTTGCCCAGCACTACAACAGTTCCACCTGTCATATATTCGCAGCCATGGTCGCCAACACCTTCAACTACGGCTGTTGCTCCGCTATTACGAACGCAGAATCTCTCGCCGGCTAAGCCATTGATATAAACTTCGCCAGTAGTTGCTCCATAAAGCAGGGTGTTGCCTACGATAATATTTTCATGTGAGGCATAGGTGGCTTTTGCGGGGGTTTTTACGATAATCTTGCCGCCTGAAAGTCCTTTGCCAACATAATCATTAGCATCGCCGGTAAGTTTTATTGTAACTCCTGAACATAAAAATGCCCCGAAGCTCTGGCCTGCTGAACCATCAAGTTCTAATGTGAGAGTGTCTTCAGGCAAACCTTTTGAACCATGCGTGGTAACTATCTTATTACTGAGGATGGTACCAATGGTGCGATTGATATTTTGCACATGCATTTTGATTGTCACAGGTGTTTTCTTTTCGATAGCTTCTTTAGCTTTTTCGATTATTTCCCAATCGAGATGATCGCCGAGCAGGTCAGCCTGTTGACGCATTTGCTTGACAGCTTTGCCACCGGAAGTGTCAGGCGTAGCAAAGATAGAACCAAAATCAATCCCTTTAGTTTTCCAGTGCTTAATAGCAGTTGAAGTATTGAGCAAGTCGACTCTGCCGATAATATCATCCAGCTTTTTAAAGCCCATCTCTGCCATCCATCGTCGGGTATCTTCAGCTATAAAAAGCATAAAATTCATGAGATGTTCTGGTTTACCTTTGAAGCATTTACGTAGTTCGGGGTCCTGGGTCGCAATGCCAACAGAACAGTCACCAGTATGGCATTTACGCAGCATTACACAGCCCAGTGAAACCAAAGCCGTTGTACCGAAACCAAAAGATTCAGCTCCGAGCAGGGCACCGATAATAACATCGCGACCAGTTTTAATCTGGCCATCGACCTGGACTCTGACTCTATCACGCAAACCGTTCAAAATCAAAGTCTGCTGTGCCTCAGCTAAGCCCAGTTCCCATGGGCAACCTGTATGTTTGATAGAAGAAAACGGACTGGCACCAGTTCCTCCGTCATGACCGCTGATTAGCACTTCGTCGGCATTACCTTTGGTTACCCCGGCAGCGACAGTACCAACGCCAATTTCAGAAACCAGCTTCACCGAAACTTTTACACCCGGGTTTGAGCATTTCAAATCATATATCAGTTGTGCCAGGTCTTCAATTGAATAGATGTCATGATGAGGCGGTGGTGAAATCAGCGTCACCCCCGGAGTTGAATGCCTTAGTCTGGCGATTTCATCGGTAACCTTATGACCGGGCAACTGCCCGCCTTCGCCGGGTTTTGCCCCTTGAGCCATTTTGATCTGGAGCATTTTCGCTTGCGATAAATATTCCATTGTTACGCCAAAGCGGCCAGAAGCAATCTGTTTGATAGCACAATTTAGTACATCACCATTTTCTCGTTTTTGATAACGGGCTGGATCTTCGCCACCTTCTCCGGTATTACTCATCGCTCCCAGACGATTCATTGCGATCGCCATGGTTTCGTGGGCTTCTTTGCTGATTGATCCATGACTCATGGCTCCGGTAACAAAACGTTTGACAATATCAACTGCAGGTTCAACTTCATCAAGCGGTACGGGTTTGTCGGCTTTTTTAAGCTCGAATAAACCACGCAGTGTACAAAGATGTTTAGCCTGATCATCGATCATTGCCGTATATTTTTTGAATTGTTCAAAGTTACCGCTACGAACTGACTGTTGGAAAGTCGCCAGCGACTGTGGGTTGAACATATGGAATTCACCATCATCACGATATTGATATTCCCCACCCCAATCCATAGCCATCGCGCCGGGGTCACGTCTTTGATAAGCTTTGTTATGGCGTTTGAGGGTTTCTTCCGCGATTTCTTTCATGCCAATTCCACCGACACGTGAGGTGGTACCGGTAAAAAATTTATCGACAAATTCGCGATTGAGTCCAATTGCTTCAAAAAGCTGAGCGCCACGATAGCTTCGTAAAGTTGAAATACCCATTTTTGACATAGTTTTAAGAATGCCTTTTTTCAGTGCGGCGATATAATTTTCGATAAGCTGTTCAGATTCTATGTGGCTGGGGATTTCACCTCTACGCTGCATTTCATCAATAGCCTCGAATGCCAGGTATGGATTTATCCCACTGACTCCATATCCGCTCAGCAGGCACATGTGCATGACTTCACGCGGTTCTCCGCTTTCTATGACGACAGCGGTTTTTTGCCTGAGGTTTTTATCCAGCAGATGATGGTGGATTGCTGCCATTGCCAGCAGGGTCGGAATCGGGGCCCGATCCTTGCAAACATCACGATCGCTAACGATAATCATTGAAACATCATTAGTAATAATTTCATTTTCAACAGCAACAATCAGGTCTTGCAAACCTTGCTCAAGAGCGGCTTGGGGGTTATCGGTATTAGAATCAAAAAGTCCGGCAACCGTGCCGACTTTGAAATCTTTATTTTGATTTGATTTTAAACGCTGAATATCCTGATTGGTTAGAATCGGATGCGGGATTTTCAATTGTTTACAATGGAGCGGAGTTTCTGTCAGCAGATTTTGTTGGCGTCCAATGCAGCTCATCAATGACATAACCAGACCTTCGCGTAATGGGTCAATCGGTGGATTTGTTACCTGGGCAAAAAGTTGTTTGAAATAGCTGAATAAAAGCTTGGGCTGATCCGAAAGCACTGCAAGAGGGGTGTCGGTGCCCATGGCCCCGATTGGTTCCTGGCCATTAACTGCCATCGGTTTCAAAATCATTCGCAGTTCTTCATAGGTATAGCCAAAAGACCGCAAAGTCTGAATAATTGATTGATGATCGCGTTTTACCGGTTCAGATACATTAAATAAGCCGCGAAGTTCAATGCGGTTTTGTTCCAGCCATCGCCGGTAGGGTTTTTGTCGGGCGATTTTACTTTTGATTTCATTGTCGAGAACGATACGGCCTTCGACAGTATCGACCATAAACATTTTACCAGGTTGTAGTCTTCCTTTTTGTTGGATATTTTCAGCAGGAAATTCGATTACACCAACTTCGCTAGCCAGCACTACCAGCCCATCTTTGGTAACAACATAGCGGGCTGGACGCAGACCATTTCGATCTAGTGTTCCAGCTACCATTTTTCCATCGGTAAATACCATTGCCGCTGGGCCATCCCACGGTTCCATTGTTGATGCCTGATATTCATAAAAGGCACGTTTATCGGTGCTGATGTGATACTGTGCGCCAAAAGCTTCCGGTATCATCATCATCATCGAATGTGGCAAAGAGCGCCCAGCCATATGCAGCAGTTCCAAAGCATTGTCAAAACAGGCCGAATCGCTACCTCTGGGGGCTAATACCGGGAAAACATCACTGAGGTCGCCAAGGATGTCCGATTCCATAAGATGTTCTTGTGAACGCATCCAGTTAATATTGCCACTTAGGGTATTGATCTCTCCGTTATGGGCCACAAGTCTGAATGGCTGGGCTAATGCCCAACTCGGAAAAGTATTGGTGCTATATCGCTGATGCACTAAACAAAGTGAGCTTTTAACTCGCTGGTCAGATAAATCTGGGTAATACCCAAATAATTGTGGAGCTAAAAACATGCCTTTATAGCAAATGGTTTTGCAGGACATTGTCGAAATATAGAAATCTTTGGCATTATCGCCAAAGCGTTCGTTCAGAATTTTTTCTGTACGCTTACGCGCCAAGAATAATTTACGTTCCAGACCAATATCTTTCAAGCCACAACCATCGATAAAGACCTGGGTAGTTACCGGTTCGCACGCTTTTGCTAATTCTCCCAGACAGGTATTGTCCGATGGCACATCACGACGGCCAAGAGTTTTTAAGCCATAATGGCTAATAGCCTGATCCATAATATCGCGGCAGTGTATAGCCATCGCTTTGTCGTGTGGCTCAAAAACCATCGCGACACCATAGCTTAAAGGCTCAGGTAGGGTAATGTTTTGCTTTTTTAATTCTTCATGGAAAAAGTCATGTGGTATTTGAAAAAGCATACCAGCGCCATCGCCAGTAGCCTCATCAGCACTGGCGGCACCACGGTGCTGAAGTTTCATCAGAACCTGGTTTCCCATTTCAAGGATGCTGTGTTGGGCTTTTCCTGAGATATTCACCACAGCACCAAAGCCGCAAGCATCGTGCTCGCGTCTTGGTTCATATAAACCATTGCTTTTTGGTGGCAAATTTTGCATATTTAGTTTTAGTCCTTTCTAATACAGTCAGTTGTAGCCGGTGGGGTAGACAGGCTGAGTACATCTAAATTTATAAATTGTTCAAATGTAGTATTCTAAGCCAGCATATAACTGATTTTTCTTTAATAAAATTATGGCCATTTTATTGTACTTTGTAATTTAAGTAGCATAGTCATTCTGGCTTGTATCCTTTGTTTTCAGGCAAAACAGAAATTTTATCTATTATTTCATTTGTAGATTATCTAATGTTACTACTTTTTCTATTTTTTAATAGCTGTTGATTTATCTTTTTACGTAATTTATACAGAATTACACTCGAAATTCGTATCATGTTACAAAAATGTACCTAACTTATGTTTAAGTTACATTTTTGTGGCTTTTGTTGCAAAAAATAACGGTGTCATATTCTGTTGTATAGTAACAAGATTTTCCATGGAATTCACCTGAAAAATAAAATAATTGCTGATTACTCTCAAGCAGGTAAATTTTATTTCAGCATTATTCCTAAGTAGTGCTATGCTCTTATTATCGTTGTAGGCATAAAAAAAGCTGATTACCTTGAAATCCAAGACTATCAGCTATTTACCCTTAAGGCTTATAATCGGGGTGAAAGGATTCGAACCTTCGACTTCTGCGTCCCAAACGCAGCGCTCTAGCCAAGCTGAGCTACACCCCGTTGGTCAGTTACCTGACGAGCTTTGAGATTCTACTTAATATTGCTATAATGTCAATAGCAAAGTTCGACATCTTTTCTCTTTTATGTGAAATTATTTTTAAACTGCTATTTTTCATCAAAAAACAATAAAAATAATGATTTTATCGGAACTTGACGATATACTATCAAGGAAATAGCTAGTATTTACTATCAAATACTGGTTCCGTCAGTATAAATCTTATTTTTCACTTCAGCTTTGCTGAGTTATATATAGTTAATTTGTGTAGATGCATATAATGCAATAGTAATTTTTTGCCGGGGGGCAAGTATGATTAGTCTGGCACAATATCGAAAAAGATTTATTTTTGTCTGTATTTTGCAGGGATTTTGCGCGACAGGTACATTTTTCAGTTATTTATTATTAGTGAAATCAATTTCTGGCGATCTTCACATTAATAAGTTAGCGATAGGGTCGGTTTTAATAGGTTGTTTTTGTGTCGGGCTGATGAGCCCGCAATGGCTTATTAGAAGACTTTTGTCATGGTGCCGACGCTTTGGGGCTCGACAGGCCGAACCTGTTTCCTGGTTGCCTGACAGCCAGGGCGATCCTGCTGCTATTGGCACGGCTTTGTCGGGGATGATTTTGATTTATGCTTTGCTGGCCGTTTTAGTGACGCTGGTTTTGCCTTTGGTTTTTAAATTTCATGACTGGGTAGAGTACCATTTCTTTTTGGGGGTGGTATCTGGTTTTGGATTCGATTTATTTGTGCTGATATTACTTTTGGGTCCGGTGTGGTTTGCCTTTGGAATAGCGGTTGATTTGCTCTATCGGCTGGGACTTACTTTTACCACGATGACAGGGGTTTGCAGGAGGTTTGATCGTAATATTCCGGTATTTTTATTTGCGGGAATTGTATTGGGGATTCCCCTTTGGCAACTGTCTATTCTGGTTATAAAGCCAATAATCTGCGTTTGGATGGCTCAGACTATTTCGGTTTTTTGTGTTATTGTTTTACTGTTTTTACCATTAAGAATCGCCTGGCAAACTCGTCGGAATTTGCTTGATGATTCGACAATTATTCTCGATAAAGTCAGGCCCGCCAAGTTACCCAGGGTGGTAGCTGTTCTGCTTTGTGGGGTATTGGTTGGGTTGATTTTTACCATGTTTAGAGTTGTTACAACTGCAACTGAAAACCGGTTTTGGTCTATTGCTTATGACAGTGCGGTTTTGATGGCTTTGACGGTTGGTATGTATATTGTTTTTAGAAAAAATGATAATGATTCAAGAAAATTACGATGGCTTTATGGCGGTTTGGCATTCACAGTTTTATTGTTTATTTGTGCGTTTAAGTGCGAAATTCCGGGTAATTCGATCAATGATTCAATTATGGTCTCGATGGCTTTCGCGATGGTACTGATGGCTTCTACCGGATCGATAATTGCTTATAGCAAACATATGGTTCAGGAGGTTTCTGTCAGTCGCTGCCTGGGCTGGGCCCGATGGCTGGCATTGCTGGGGCTGGGGATAATTGTGGCTCAAATTATGTTCATTGTCGCAAGATGATCGGGCTTACCATTAAAACCATTTGCGCATATTGGGGGTAAAAAGTCAATAATATCAGTCCCGAAAAGGCAGTTTATTACCACTTTTCGACAGTTTTTTACCATTTTTCCATATTTTTCACAGAAAAAGTCCCATCAAAATAATGCAATATACCCAAACGGTTCGTTTTTAGTTTAAAAATTTGCGGATAAATGTGGATAAAATGTAATTGAAAAAAATAACCCCCTCCTGGCGTGAAAAGCAGGAGGGGGTATTTTAATAGTGTTATTTTAGATATTGTTTTTTCAGGATGAGGTAGTAGAGTTTGCCTTCCTGACAGGTTTGGCCAGCGGTTTGACCAGCTATGGGGCCTGAGCCCATGTAGATGTCGCAGCGGCCCGGAGCGCGGATGGCGCCGCCGGAATCCTGATCCATGGCGAAGCCCTGATAGGGGCGTTGGACGATGTCGGAGCCATAGGCTCGCGGGATAGTGGTGTCGATGACAGTAATGCCAGCACGGGGGAAAATGGTTTTGTCGGTGGCAACTGTTCGATTAGGAGTAACCGGAACATTCAGACAGCCATGGGGTGTTCCTGTTGTTTCATAGAAGAAGACAAAACGCGGGTTTCGCTGAACATAACGGGCGACATCCTGAGGGTTGCGGTTGAAATGATCCATAATAGTTATCATGGAAGCGGTTTCAGCGGCAATTTTACCATCTTTGATGAGCTCGGCACGAATTGAGTTGTATTCGTGGCCATTGCAGCCATCATAGGCGACGGTAATGATTTGGCCATCAGGCAGTTTCACCATTGCCGAGCCTTGAATGTGAGCGACATAAACTTCAAACGGGTCGGTCAGATATACAAGTTCGGTGCCATTGAGCATACCGGAGGATTCGATTTGTTGACGGGATGGATATTTTGCGATTGAGCCATCGGGGAGCTTTTGGCCGAGGATTTCGCCGTCATCGGTTTTGATGAGGTCGGCAGGGCGTTTGTATAGTGGGTAGCGGAAACGGCCATCGGGTTTGTAACTGCCATCGAGGATGGGGGTGTAATAGCCAGTGTAAAGAACCGTTCCCAGATCATCGCAGCCAACGGAGATATAAACGTCGAACTGTTCTTTAAGGGCAGATTTAAGTTGAGCTGGTGAAGTGCTGTTGGAGAGCAAATCTTTGAAGGTTTCCAGCGATTGTTTCATCTGTTCATGGGTTACATCGCCATAGGGATAGAATTTTTCAGTTGATTTGATCGAAAGGTATTTAATGCTGTTGTCAATTGAGTCAAGCATGGCCTGACGGTCATAGATAGTGGAACATGCCTTGGTTAGATCGGGCATTTGAGCGGGATCGGTGATTTTGCGTAAAGCCAACTGGCCAGGTGGCAGTTGGCGATCATATTTCTTTGTAGTTGATTTACAGCCAGCGATAGAAAGGGCAAGTAAGCTAATAATTGTGATGGTGATGATTCTCATATAAACCTCCATGTTTATTAAGTTGAGTTTTTAATTGATTATAATTTTATACCCAAAGGGTATGGTTTTATCTGGTAGAGCCAATGCTAATGCCTAGCTGTATATGAACTTTTATGCAGGAAGAACGGGCAAACTCAATTATTATGAGTATATGTCTTTTATTCATTTACATTCTGGGGCAGTTGTTCCAGTTCCTGCAGGGCATGGAAGGCGGCCATCTGTTCGGCATCTTTTTTGCTGGGGCCCCAGGCCGAACCAAATCGCTGGTGACCAATTAGTACGCCCACTTCAAAGCATTTGCTGTGGTCGGGTCCTTTTTCATCCAGCATTTCATAGTTAGGTGTAGCATCAAGGTATCTTTGGGCATATTGCTGGAGCATGGACTTGTAATTTTCCTGATGCTCGGAGGCATCGGCATTGTCGAGCAAGTCGGCAATCTGGGCCAGGATGAATTTGCGGGCAGCTTTGTCGCCACCATCGATATAGATCGCCCCGATAACCGATTCGAAGGCCGCTGAGACACAGGAATCTGGCACGGAAGCCTGGCTGCTCATGCCTTTGCCGACTTTCAGGAAGCTTTCCAGCTGGAGTTTCTGTCCGATGCGGCCACAGGTTTTGCGTGAGACGATCATACTTTTAATTTTGGTAAGCTCGCCTTCGAGATAATGGGGAAAGCGTTTATATAGTTCATGGCAAACCACCAGACCCAAAACAGAATCGCCCAGAAATTCCATGCGTTCATTGCTGTCAAGGCGATTGTCAGCTGCTGAAGCGTGATGTAGAGCCAGAACTAATAGATTAATATCTTTGAATTTGTAACCAATAGCTTTTTCACAAAGTTGTGCGGTCGAGAGGGATTTGGCCATAGTGTTCCTCAAGTTAGTTTGCTGGCCGGGGACGTAAAGGGCTTGACTTTACTGAGAGAAAAGCCCAAAGCGTCGGCGGTCAGAGCCTGAAATTATTAAAAAGTCAACTCATTATAACATATCTATCGGAAAAACAGAGAGTTTTTATTATGAAATTCCAGAAATTTGGGTTTTTCAATATTTCACTAAGACTTTTTTTTGAGGTAATAAAAAAAGCCTTGTTTCTGGGCTAGAAACAAGGCTTTTGTATGGGCGATACAGGACTTGAGCGAATTTGCGCAAAGTGTTGGTAGTAAAGGAGTTATGGATAGTGAGGGTGTTGGTG
>JAEIOG010000041.1 GCA_016342495.1 Phycisphaerae bacterium | reverse complement strand
TGTGAGCGATCTTTATTCCCCAGGCAACAAAATTAGTCCCGACCTCAAATGTATCGAAACGCTGCCACATAACCGCGCTAGTCTCCTGCATCAACTCATCAGCATCACACCAGTTTGGGCTCATCATCAGAATGAATGAATATATTTTTTTCTGGTGATCCAGGAATAATCTCAAAAACTCATTCCTACTTGGTCCGCCCTGTTCACCGTGTTGTGTTGGATAATTTGTCATTTTGTATACCACAATTAGATTTATCTATTTATATTATAACTATTGTATAGAACTAGTGTTTTTTACAATAAAAATAAAATTTGCGAAAATATTCCATAGTATGAATGTTCTAAAAACAATATATACCTGATATTGCTTCTCTAACATATTAAAGAAAGCACTAACAATCTGGGTATCAGTAATGCATATATACCGGAAATGAACCTTAAGCCCAGGCGGATGACCCGATGGTAACCATTTTTTTTAGGATGGATTTGCCAACTCAAAGGTTATAGTGCTATAATCTATAGTTATGGTTTATCAAGTATGTTCACGATAAACTTTTTATTGTTTTTCAAATGGCCATTCGCGGCCCCAGACGGTTAAAAAAGGATATTTTCATGGCAATTGATTTAAAAAAAGAACAGGCGGCATCTTTGGCAAGACCCAGATATAAATATTCACTGGCGGCGAAAGGTTTCTTTTTGACAATGGATATTTTAACCGGGAAAAAAATCACACCGGGAAAAGCTAAATTGATTGAAATGCTGGCAAGTATCCCGTATCGAGCCTGGGAAGTGAGAAAATACGCCCAGCTTACCAGAAAATATAAAGATGATGAGTTTATAGCAAAAGCAAAAGAAGTAATGGACTGGGGCCGGGAAGCCCAGGATAATGAATTCTGGCATCTAATCGTGTTAAATGAAAAGATGAAAGAAGATGGGATGAAAGATCCGTGGTATCTATCTTGGCCAATTCCGTGGATAATGACGACGAGCTATGTGTTTTTGACGAAATTTATGGCGATTTTTAATATTAAACGGGCATTCTTGTTTAATGCTGAATTTGAAGACCATGCCGAACATGTATATGCTAAGTTTGTCGAAGATAATCCCGGGCTGGATCAACAGCCCATGACCAATGAAGTTGTTAAAGGGTATGGCGATTTTGAAACCTGGGGCGATGTGTTCAGACGGATCGGCTTGGATGAAAGAGACCATATGAATAACAGCTTCGTATTCTGCGGAATGCCAGAGAAGGTTGTTAAGTATGAAGGAATGCCAGAACACTAAATTAACTCAAACTGAACTGTTTGTCAGTTTTATCAACATTACATTAGTAGAGACCATTTTATGTGAGGCTAGATAGGATTTGGGGCAACTGGGCCAGTGAGTCTATACTGTATTGTGGACAAGCCTGCAGGTTGGGGGCAGGTTTGATGTGGACTTTGTTGGGGCGATTTAGTTTTATAGAAGTCGCCCCAGCGGCGTTGGGGTAGATAAAATCTTTGGTCTCATTGTCGGCGATATAAGCCCAGCAATTGGTAGTTATATTGAGGTCGGTAAGGATTTTCTGATAACCCAGAGGCGATGGTTTCCAGGCATCGCGGCGAATGGATTCGGTGAACAGTATCATATCAAAATATTTATCCAGACCTAATGCGTCGGCTTTTAGCTGCTGGGCCGGCAGAAAGCCATCGGATAATAAAGCAAGTTTGTATTTTCCCCTGAGTTGAGTTAGAATATCCGCGTCAGCTGGATCAAGTGAGATTATCGGACTATGGTCACGATAAATTTTGACCAGATCGGTGATGACTTTGCTGTCATATGGAATATAAAAATTGTCAAGAGTATCATTAAAAATACGGCTGCGGTCACCATTTTGGAACTGATTCCAGATAAAATCGAAGATTTCAGCAGAACTGACCGTTCTCTGGGTACCAGGGGCGAGCATGGCTGAAATGGCGTGCGAGATGACACGATAGCCACTGCGACAGTAATTTATCTCGTCGTAGAGAGTGTCGTCCATGTCAAAAATGAGACATTCAAGCATAATTTATGGCCTTATTGTTACTGAAAATGATGTTTGTCGGTGCAAAAGCCGATAAATAGATTATAAAAGGCATGAGGCATAAGGCACAAGGCAAAAGTATAAATAAAATAAGAAAGTGAGTAAACGAGAAAGTGGGCAATACAAAAAAGATAAATATTTTGTTCAGTTGCGTCGGGAGACGAGTATCGTTATTGGAAAGTTTTCGCAAAGCAGCTAAGCAATTAAAGCTTGAACCGATAATTCATGGAACCGACAGTTCATTACTGAGTCCAGGGTTGGAAAGATGCGATGTTAAGCATCATATGAAGCAGCTCAATGATCCAGGTTATTTAAAGCAACTTTTCGGGGTAGTGAAAAAACATGAAATTGACTTAATCGTGCCTACGATTGATACCGATCTGGCGGATTTAGCGAATAATAGAGAAAAATTAGCGAAAATTGGATGTCGGGTAGCAACTTCGAATGCCCAGGCGGTACATATCTGTCAGGATAAAAGAAATATGTATAAGTTCATGATCGAGCATGGCTATGACACACCTGAAACGATGACAGTTCGAAATGCACTATTGAGGAAAAAACCAACATGGCCGGTATTGCTGAAGCCCTGGGATGGAGCCGCCGGTAAGGGAGTAATGGTAGCTGAAAATAAGCAGGAACTGGATGTCCTAAGCAAAAGAATTAAAAATTGCATGGTGCAGGAATATATCAAAGGAGAAGAATATACCTGCGATGTATATGTGGATAATCAGATGCAAGTAAGGTGTGTGGTGCCCAGGCTAAGGGTTGAGGTACGCAATGGTGAAGTGAGTAAGGGACGAGTAGTAAAAGATACTGAAATCATGCGTATAGCCGCGGAAGTCATCGAAAAACTGGGGGCAGGTCCGGGAGTGGTAACTTTGCAGCTGATACGGTCGCGGACTGGCGAGATAAAAATTATCGAGATTAATCCGCGTTTTGGCGGCGGCGTGCCTTTGTCCATCAAAGCCGGGGCAAATTTCCCCAAGTGGATGCTGGAAGAATTGATTGGTAAAAAACCAAGGATAAAATTTGATGGTTTCACTGATGGTTTGGTGATGCTTCGTTATGACAGTGAAGTGTGGATATAGGATAGGAATAAGCTAAAATTGAAAACTAAAAGTGATAAGTTGCGGTATTCGCTTTGTTCATGTGAAAAACTTCTTTTAACCAAAGTAGTAACTTTTAGTTTTATTAGATAGGAATGTATTATGTTAGCGGAAAACGGTGAATTTATTGTCAACTTTATCGGCGACAAACAGTCTATTGGTTGGGTATGTGATTTTTGGCCAATATTTGTAATTGCATTTAGTTGCTCATTATGTGCTACATGGCTATGCAAAAAATTAGCTATTAAATACAATATTGTTGACAAACCGGACTTGACAGTTAAAACTCATAAAGAACCAATCGCATATCTAGGTGGGATTGGAATACTTACAGGCTTTGCAGTTGCGATTTTATATGGAATATACCACCAATACCATGCAAATTCCAATAAAGACCCTGTAATAATGGGAAACATCATAAAATGGTTATTAGGAATATTAGCGGGTGGAACCATTGCATGTGTCGTAGGGGTGATTGATGATGTGATTGATTTAGCGCCAAAGAAAAAATTACTGGGGCAATTACTGGCGGCATGTATGTTGATATTGGTTAGCATTTATCCATCCTTAGGATTTCTCCATAACCTTGCAGGGATCACGGTAGCTGACAATATTGAGGCCCTGATTGGGATACCGCTAACGATTATGTTTGTGTTGGGGGCGACTAATTCGCTCAATCTTTTGGATGGACTGGATGGTTTATGCGCAGGTGTAACAGTGATTATAACGCTGGCTATGTTATTCCTGGCAGTTCATTTGGGTACATATGGAAGTAATCTAGAGGCCGACCCGGTAAGAATTATTGTATGCCTGGCATTGGTTGGTGGCGTGCTGGGTTTTATGCCATTTAATCGACATCCGGCCAAAATATTTATGGGCGATGCCGGCAGTATGTTATTGGGGTTTGTGGTCGCGGCGATGATGCTGATGTTTGCCCAGTTCCATCCGCGATGGATGCTGGCAGCTTTGGTAGTATTTGGTTTGCCAATACTGGATACTGCAACGGCACTGGTAAGACGATTTATGAATAAACGCCCCTTGCTTATCTCGGATCGTGGGCATTTGTATGATCAGCTAATGGATAGAGGATATTCGCTAAAGAAAACGGTGCGGATATGCTATGCTCTAAGCGCCATATTCGCAATAATTGGCGTTTCGATGAGCTTGATACCAACAAGATTCGCTATATGTTTTTATGTTTTGGTATTTGCCGCTTCGGCTCTGGTGATCTGGAAAAAAGGTTTTTTACGAATGGAAGGGTTAAGGGGAGCAGTGAAGAAGGACACGAAAAAAACATAAGAGTTCTGGCTACAGATTCCAATCCCAGAACAGCAGCATGCAGGCAACTGTGCCAGGTGGCAATGTTCCAGTAGTAGCTGGAGCATTGATGGCTACCCTGGCTGCCATCATTACCAGCCTTCTGGCATATTTTCCAATGCTCTCGTCAGAAGCTAAGAAAAGACAAGGCATGCCTTGTCCCTACAGGATTCAGCTGGCCGGAGTCGGGCCTTTACCTCTTTTGCCTAACTCTTTAGAAAACAGGACTTTATACCTTGCAAATCCTGGTGAATTAGCCAACTTTTTGAGATAATAACAAAAAAATTCAATTCAATTTGCTTATGGCAAAAATGTATCTTATTATTAGTGTATCTTCTTTATTTAATCTCCTTGACTAGTCAGAAGTCGAAAAAAAGTAAACCCACCACAGAGGCGGGCTTTTTTTTCGCCTAAAACCCAAGGTCCTATAATCATCACTTATTAACTTTTGTCATTTTCACAAAAGTTACGCCATAGCGACCAACTTCACTTTTGAATTGATTTTGATATGTGCCAATACCCTTTTGCCGCCACAAGTCACGTACCTGATATTGCCCTTGAATTTCCAGTTGTTCAAAGTTGACAGTAATGGGCATTTCTATTTCGCAGGTATTAAATAGCCCTACCGCTATTGACCCATCGAGTAATTGTTTTTTCATGATAAAATAATCGTCATTTTGGACAATAATTTCACCTTGTTGACCGAGGGGATCTTGATCGATGTCGATGACTTCAGAATTACATAATATATTTTTGGTAAAATCGTCAAGCTTAGTCATATCGCCGGAGAAGATTAGCGGTGCAGCCATCAGAGACCACATCGACATATATTGATATTGCTGATTTCCGGTAAGCTTACATGGTGCACCCTGGCCATGGCCATGAGCATCGCCAACCCAGCCAATCAAAATATAATCAGGGTCGTTCCAGCGGCCAGGGGCAGCATATTGATAATGTCGGGCATTGCTAAGGCCAACTTCAAGATAGCCACTCATAAGGCCAAGGTCGCCAGTTGTGCGCCAACAGTTGCCATCGACTTGCGTCCCCCAGGTCCAGACCTGACCTATACCATACTGACAAAGATTATAAACAATATCGCGGTCAACATTTTTGAGTATTTCACCCATAAGTGCATAAGGTTTGACAAATTCATAATGGGTATTGTCAATAACGTAATTTCCATAAGAACACCAGTCATGTTTGAGAAAATCAAAGCCCCATTTGGCGAAAGTCTGAGCGTCGGCCTGCTCGTGCTGATAGCTGCCGGTGTAGCCCGCGCAATTCCATGGACCTGGTGAGGTGTAAATGCCAGCTCGCAGACCTTTGCTGTGGATATATTCGGTCAAAGCAGGCATGTCAGGGAATTTTTCATTAGGTAGAATTGTACCCAGTTCGCTACGATAAGGCTTATCGTTTTTCCTTTTAGACCAGCAGTCATCAATATTGACATACATATAGCCAAAGTCGGCCATCCCTGAATCGATCATTATATCGGCAGCGGCCCGCATATCGACATCGGTTACACGCGAATAATGAATATACCAGCTATTCCAGCCCATAGGCGGCGTTAAAGCCAGGGTATCGCCAACTGTAAGTTTAAATGATCGCTGATCACTGCCTGAAGGATTTGTAGCTTTGAAAGTAATATTATAATCACCCCGCTTATCGGGTGAAAAACCTTTAATTATACCAGTGTCAGTATCAAGATCCATTGATTCGGGTAGATTTTCGGCGGTGAATTCCATAGGGCGGGTGCCGGTAGCAGGGATCCGATAGATGAATGGATTACCGGGGCGAGTGCCAAAAACTCTGGGGCCGTTGATCTTTGGTTCAGGGCCAGGCTTGGGAGTAAGAATGTTTTTTTCTCCGACTGGTCTGTCAACAGCGACAGGAGCAACGCCTTTATATTCAAAATAAGCATCCGCCCAATCAGCATGGTCATAGTCAACACCGTCATTGGCTGATTTAGCAATTAGAACCAGGTGAGTGATTCCGCTCAGATCAACATTGATCTTTTGGGCCGGGTCTGGGCCATTGATGACACCACTATCAAAAATCTTTTTTGAATCACCATAAATTTTAAATACGACAGAACCTAAGCCAGCGGTTTCGTCATCGACTCCAACAGTAGCTGAGAATCTTTGGGTCTGACCATCAAGCTTAATATGCATAACGGAAGGAGCATGGCTACCGACGCCTTTGGCGTAGGTTTTGCTATCTATGGTAAGAGTTTTTTGCTCTATGCTCTTATCGACAATGGCTTTGCCCCAGCCCACCGACATTTTAGATAAATCCATATCAGAGAGCCATAATTTATTATTCGATTGGGCGGCATAGCTTGCACCAGTACAGCCAAAGATAAATATAATTGCTGAAGTTAATGGTATGACAATGTTAGCTCTAATCATATGCATATTTAGCTCCGTTTGACTTTAAAAATTCAGGTAAAGTATATTCCTAAGATTATCATAAGAACTAGACACAAACTATTAAACGCCAATTTTTGCATAATTACCGCCAAGATTGGTTTTGTCATTGAATAAGATACCAGGTCATGCTGTCGGCTGGGACATCAACTTCGATCTCGACAGAGTAATCTCGAGCCAGGCTGTATTCGCTCGGGGTCTGGCCTTGGTGGCTGATGGTTGCCTTGTCGGTCAGGCCGGTATAATAAAGCGGGAGGTTTAGGGTTTTCTTGACCGGGGTTGATTTAGGATTAAATATGATAAGCATGCCCTTGTTTTTCAGCTGAGGATTGACATGAAGCATCCAGTCGATATCCCTGCCATCAGCGCGGCGGCCATGAATAAGGTCGCTTTCGAGAATATCACGGTATTTCTTAAACCAATCGACAGATTCTTTTACCATAGCTTTAGTTTTATCAGTATCATAAATTCTCGGGCCACGATAGCAAGCCTGAACACCCATCGATAGATTAGACATCATGATTTTCTGGTAATGGTCCAGATGTTCGGACAATGGCTCAACGGTAGCGGCAGCCCCGCCACCATGATACTGGGTGAGTGGCACAAACATCCAACCCATCGATGGGGCCTTAGTCCAGGTGCCATCATAGATATTCTGGCGGGCGTGGATGACCTGCTGAGCTCGTGGCAAAGACCAGTTGGTTTCGCGGTAGCCCATGCCATTTTTGCTGCTGCCCTGGAAGAAATAATAGTCAGGGACATTAAGGTGAACACCTTTGGCTCGACACCATTTGTAAAAATTGCTGATGGTTTTGAATTGCTTCCATTGGGAATCTTCATAGCCATCATGGCCTGGGTGAGTGGTAGATGCACAGAAGTCGCCGGGATATGAGCCATCATGTTCGAGCAGATCAAACCCGGTTTTTTCGAAGAAGTTATAAAGTTTGCGGAAATAATCCTGACCCCATTGAGATTCTATGCAAGGAGAATTGCCAAAGGTCGCAAAGCCACCGGGTTTTCCTGTTTCGGGATTAATGACATCATCTTTATCACTAACGCGGCGGCTGGCAAGCAAGGAATAGCCACCCAGACGGATATCTTTGCTATGAGCATAGTCGACGAGTTCTTTGATTTGGGCCAGATACGCAGGCGATTCATTTTCGATGTTGAAGCCACTGCCAAAAGTCATAATAATCATTTCAAAGCCAACGGCTGCACACTGGTCGACAGCGGCACGGACAGCTTCAGGCCTAGCACTTCGAACATGCATCATAAGTGGATTTTCTAAAGCCCAAGGCGTCAAGGTTTGATACATACGACGCTGGGCAAGGCCTTTGCGTTCTCTATCATCGCGATCGTACAGAAGTTCATAAACCCGGAAAGAAGTAAAATCCTCGCCAGAGGGGATATCAATATTGGGGCCGGCTTTCAGATTAGTTTTGAGTAGACAGGGTGTTTCACGCTGATAATTGACCTGGGTTGCATATAGTGGATCCTTGACCCAGTTAATAACCTCATTGGCACTTCTGGTATCCATGCCATGAAATTCATAATCGCTTTCGATATGCATTTCCGGAATAAGCCAGGATTCCTGACGTTTATCGACAGTAGAGCCGGCTTCGACAACAGCGAGGATTTCGCTGACAAAAGAATTTAGTTTTACAGTTTTATCTGAGCCATTTTGAATGCTGAACCATTTACAGATTACTGGAATATGGTCATAAAGTTCATAATGTATTGAAACAATTAAATCATTATGGGGATTTGAGTCTTGAATTTTCGGGTCGGGGACAAATTGACCATAAGCTTTGAATTCGCTAATCAGACATCTTGTCAGTTCACCGAAGGCACCATTATAATCTGTGTTGCCCCCGACATTACTGGTTTTACCAATGCGAACAGTAGCAGGCGATTGAATCGTTTTATCTGCAAAAGCCCCAACGGTAAACCAGGATTGACTATCCAGTGACGCTTCGCAATGAATTCCATTGGATTCGATGCGGATGCGGAGATAATATGCTTTAGCCGGATCAACTTCGCCGACGAACTGCTCTCGGCCTTTGAAATAGATCCCAAAGCGTTTTTCACCGGGGCGGATATTGAATTTCAGAACATTATCAGAGGTTAGCAAGGTTATACCAGGGCCCCATGATGCACCTTGATCGGTTCCGCAACTGATTTTACACTGCACCAGCTTTACATCAGCGGGTAATTGACGTTCGGCATAAACAGCAGTATTTTCATAGGTATAGATCTCACCGACTTTGCCTTCATTGGTAAATGAGCTGCGCGGATGTTTTGAACTATGGTGTTCCTTCCAGCTTTTGTCAAAAGTTTTGAAATCATCGGAGATTAATAATGTTCGCCCAGTCTGGCTGGGTAGCAATGCCTGGCTCTGGGACACCGATGGATCAATTTTATAATCCATGTGGAGCGAAATGCCCTTCGGTGGCCATGGAGTATCAGGCGAAAGCTTATTGCGTTTCCATTCCATGGTTTTTTGAGGTTTGCCGATTTCATAGCCAACAAAATGGAAAGCTTTGGGATTTGGCTTCATAAAATCTACCCACTCAGGCAGCAGGTAAGCATGGTTAGGCTGACCTTTAAGGCCCCCGACTTCATAGGTTTTCCCATCAAATGTAAGTTCAGCTTCAGGCCGGACAGAACGCAAAACACTTTCACTGGTCATGAGATTATCAAAGCCAACCGTTGCACCATCGGGGGCGATACGGAAAATACGTCGAATCAATCCATTAGAGAGAACCAGTTCATCACTACGACCACCTTGATATACGCCCGCCTGATATTGCTGAGGATTAATGAGCCAATCTGTGCGATTTTTAAATTGAGGTTCGGAATTAAGCTGGAGATTTTGGAAAGCGGCTGCGTATCGCTTGCCAAAAGTGATTAGCGAATCCCTGTCAAAATGCACCTGATGTTTTTCGCGGGCTTTCAGGCCTGCTGATTCTACAAAACCGGTATTGGCAATTTCATTGGGGAGGTTTCGCAATGCGGCTTTTACCATATTAATTTGTTTGACACGCTGAGGAGCGTTATGATCGGGGCCAGTGCCATAGAACTCGGCCAGGTTGCCCGCAATAAATGGTAAATCTTTTATTTTTAAGTCACTACGGATATCAATAACAAGTTGCTTGAGCTTTTGACTGTATTGTTGGGCATTAGCGAGATTAACGGTATCGGATTCCCCTTGATGCCAAAGTACACCTTTGATTACGCCCTGAGTCTTCGCCAGCTTTGCCTTGACCAACATGTCATCATAGGCTTTAGTGCCTTTGTTAATCTGGTCGATAGCAGCCCCGCCCCAAGCTACTGGGATAAGGCCTACAGTAATACCAGGATGGCTATCACGATAACTTTCGGCAAATGGACCGGCAAGGCAGAATTGGTCACTACCCAGGCGATGATGGATGGGTTGAGCGGCTTTTTGCCAGGTGTATTGTTCAGGCTGCCAACCTTGCAATTCCAGGACATTATCGATTTCGACATCATCACCGGGTAGAATTTGGCCATAGCCAGCCATATTTGATTGGCCCATGAGGATAAAAATATGGAATTTTTCCTTATCGGTGGGAATGGCAGCGTCTTTGCTACCCCAGGTAATGTTAACCAAAGCTGTAAGCATTAAAGAAAGAGCTATCGCTTGTATTCTTATATTCATTGCTATGTCCTTATTTGTAAATTTTGCTAATAATAAAATCAGGTAACCACATATATAGATTTCCACTAAAAGTGAAATCTTCAGATAAAAACAAAAATTAATAAAAAACATAACCATTCAGGTAAACTAATCAATTACCTGTCACATCACTTTTCTGTAATGCCACAGCCAAAGCCACCGCTTTTGGGTCAGGTTCAATATTACATCTGTCACCCGGCATACCATACCAAAATGTTGCTGGTGAATAATTCATCATCGCAGCATTTTGGCAAAATGGATGCCACATCTCCATATTCACACTTATAGATTTCTGGAATGGTATCGCATCCAATGTCCGATAACGATTATTAGTTGAACAACCAACGGCTTTATTTCCTAAGCCCTGCGGCAAAGAATGAAAAGGCTTACTAAAAGTCTGAGGACGGCAATAGGCATAACCATAATAATCTTCGGTGCCAGTGCCAAAATGAGATGGGAATTTTTCACCATCTACATAAATCTTTTCGTCACCTTCGCCCCACCAATCAGGATGCGTATTAAATATCGTCAAGCTATCGCCAACATACACACCTTTGCCTTGCACAGTTACATAATTCACATCACGCCTAATATTCGTTCTCTGATTGCGTAATTCAAACCATGTTGCATGAAAATACATACTTCGATCGTGCCATTGATATTTTTCAGTATCAATAGCAAACATTTTGATTTTGACATTTTGCTTACCAAAATTATGAATCATCACCTTAGCTTCATTCTGAAAAGTCATCACCCAACGGCTGGCCATCATTCCTGTCCTATCTGAGCTGGGAAACCATTTTTCATTTTCAACATAGAAAGTTCTATGTGTTTCGCCCATATGCCCACAGCCAAAAAACGCATCAAGCGGACACCAAACAGTTCTTTCCCCATCAAATGTGATTTCAATAACAGTCGAGCGCATCGCCTGGACCATATTCACCGCATCTATTGCCATATACATATTTTTTATAGCCAACTCACCTTTAACCGTATGACTATAATTTTCACCCGATGCCAAACTTTTATTACTGCCTACTATTTTTGCCGACCAGTCATAAGGTTCAACCAACTTCACAGCAATCTCATCAACTACAGCTTCTATTTCACTCAGTTGCTCCAAACGAAAAGTCTTAACATCTGTTCCAGTTTTATACAATCGGTAATTAATATTATAATAAAAACCACTCCAGCCTTCTGTTGCCCCACCTTCATCCATTGTCACCTTGCAACTTTTCGCAAATGGAATTGGAAAAAACAAATTGCGGCCACGCCATCCTAAATTGGTCCTGTCATCACTTGCCAGATAAGAATAAGGTTCTCCAACCAGCCCATCACCACCAATAAGTTTCTTAACTTCAATTTCGATTTCAGGTTTCTTTTCATTATCCAGATAAATACGAATAATTGTATTATCATTCCAGTTTCTGCCGCTAGGCATCGACCACCAGCGAACTATAGCCCCTGGCCCCTGGACATCCATCATCACTTTTTCAGTCCGGCCATTATTAATTTCGGTACGAACATATTGTGCAAAATCTCTATTGGCGAACCAACCCTTACCCCAATCACGACCTTGTTCAGGATGAAACTTGCCATCTTCAGGAGCATTTACCTTTGACTCCCGATCATAGCTACTAAATTGTTTGCAAACGTATTCATCAACAGGAAACTCAGCAACCTTTTCCCGATCAACCATCTCTTCCAGCAAACTTTTTAAATCCACCTGCTTAGCCAAACATATCTTACCAGAAATCAAAATCAATAAAGTAGAAACTAGTATCTTTACACTTTTTATCATTTTCTGCCCTTTTCCTAATCATGCCACGTTAATAAATATTAACACTACCTATTGATTCAATTTTAATCAAGTTCTCAAAGATAAACAAAAACACTTAAAAAACACTGTATCAAGGAATTATTTATTCAAAATACAGTGCTATTTTAAGATAGTCATTTTTGAAATTCAACCACAACAGTTTCAGAGATTTTTCCGGTAAAAATGGTTCCTTCATCATAGGACCAGCCATCACTACTGGCAGTTTGAACTCGTTTATCAACGGTTGAGCTAATCCAGTGGCCATCGGAGGTCTGAACTGCGAGCTGAAATTTCTTAAATTTGAATTTATCATTAGCGGGGTTGGCTACAGTGATTTCACAGCGAGTTTTGATAGCTTTTAGAACTTCGACTGATAAATCAACGATAGTTTCTTCCCATTTATCGCCACCAGATTTAGTTGGCATGACACCCGCCTTGACGCCATTAATAGTGATCATTTTATTGCCATACTGGCCGCCATCACACCCAAAGTGCCAGATGCGAAGTTTGGCGGCTTTGATATTTTCTAGCTGATCGTCAGAAATCTTATTGGTAGTTTTGTTTGTGGCTTTAACTGCACCGGTAAAAATACTTAGAGAATCACGCATAAAACCATGCTTTAATGCCCAAGGCAAAGTATAAGCTTTATCCATTTTCTTCATTTTGACCGGACGATCCATAATAAGATCGACTTCGATTTCCAATTCATCTTCACTGGAGAATATGCCCGCTGAGCCATCAACGGTGAATAATATATTTATGATCTGGCCTTTGAATTTGGTCAGGTCATAGGCGCCCATTTTCCAGCCTGGCCCATTATTGGTTCGACCTGCCGGGATTTCCTGACCATCAACTAAAATAGTTGGCAATGAGGCATCAGATGTAACGCGAAGGTCACATAAAGTCATAAATTCATCCGGTATAGAAACTGTAATCGTAGCTGATCCATTTACAGTTTTGGAGCCAATAATTTTTACTGGTTTTAATTTTGGAAGTTCAGAAGTTTTAGCCTGACCATGTTTCAATTCCATTACCATTGTTGTATAAGCCGGAACGGTTATCTTCATATCCTGACCGGAGATGAAAGTTTGTGGCATCGCCATCTGGCATGGATAGATAACTTCCGCGTGATATTTGCTGCCCAGTGGACCACGGTACCAGACGGTTTTATCAAAAGGTACGTTGATAGTTTGTGGCCTGCGGTCAGGGTTGCGAAGTGTTAGGATACCGTTGTCATCTTTCCATGCTACATAGCCATAGCATTGACCTTTTTCGGCCATGCCGCCAACCATTACGGTATTGGCAAGTAAGTCGACATTCTCTTCAGACCAGCGTGTCGCCTGACCCAAAACACGCCATCTTTCGGGAGTCATCATTTTTGTAGTTATATACCATTCTTTTAATTGCAGGCCACGGGCATAATACATAACGACATAGTCTGACCAGTCGGCCAAGCTGTCGCCATCCTGTTCAACCCGGCAACGGTTGGCATAAATAATGCCATGGGTCATAAGATGTGAAATCGGAACCAGTGGCCGGGTCGCCGGGTCGCCCCAGGCATGAAAAATATGGGCATCGCGGTAGGTGATAGCCATCTTGCGTGTCGAGATTTGGGGCCAGTTGCGATTGACGCCTGAGTCACCAGCCAGCATCCATAAATTATTACCGTGCTGTAGCCACCAGGGTGAAAACCATATCCAATTGGTAATGTTTTGATATATACCAGGGTTAGCTTCACGTTCAATTTCCAGAAGCTTAATTGTCGCTTCTACCGCTCTTTCATGACCATGACGGTCAGTTGGCAACGAACCATTATCCGGGCCCATATCACACATTTCATTAAAATCATGTTTGATATAAGAAACTTTGCCAAGTTTGATTAGTTCGGGCAGACGCTGAGATATAGCTTGATAATAGTTCGGGCTGGCAAGGGAATAATACCGCATAAAGCGAGTAAACCATTTATTACGCTTTGCTTCGGTATATTGAGGTAGTTTGCCACCCCAGTCAAGGGCACAATAATTATTCAAAGCCAGCCACAACCCCAAACCCGAACCGCCATCACGCAGTTTTTGGCCCAGGGCAGCTAAATCTTCATCACCTTTGGGGAAATGGCCGCGATTAACCTGATAGACACTTTTATAATCTTGCCAACCGTTATCGGGGACCATGGCATCAATCTTGACGCCATAAGGAGAAAGATTTTCTTTGAAGGTATTATAGACTTTATCAACGAAATTTTCAGGTTTAAGGTTTTTGCCATCGCCATCATACCAGTTATTATAATGAACAAAGCTTCGTACAGGCCGACGGATAGTGTCCAGATAATCCATCATGGTAATTTCCATAGGTTCACCAGCGGTGCCTATGCCACAGACAGCGATTTTTGAAATCATGCCAAAGCCATTACGTTTGGAATATTGTTCAGTAAATGGCCGCGTGGTTCCAGGGAAATGAAACATACGGACCATGCCGGGTTTTGCATCAGTTGCGATGTCACGGTCTTCTAAAAATATCTGGCTATAATTGCCTATTAAATCATATTTACCAGAATGGGCCTTGGGAGTATTGCCATCGATACAACGTGTATAGGCAGCGGGAAATTCCACACCAAAAAACCATTTATTATCGATATAAACCGGCTCGCCGCGCCCGCCACGGGCCTGGGGACTGGCCGTGACAAAACGCTCGACTTCCAAGCGATCAATAGATTGGCCCTGGGTCATATCCAAGGTGACCTGCTTGCGAATATACGGCTGGTCTTCAACCCAATAACGGATGGTTATCGCCGTTGGTTTATATTGAACTTCGATATCATTGCGTAATTGATAATTAATGATTACTTCTTTGCCATTATTAGAAATTTCAGGCTTCCCAGTAACAACACAATCACTAATCGAAAACTGGGTATCATCCATAAAAAGGACATGGAATTCATCGCTTTGCACCATAATAACATCACTGCCATCACCACGGGCAAAGCTGGTAGTCCGCCAGACCTGGCCATCAAATTCCAGTTGGCGAGCGGCAAAATCATTTTTAATAATAATTTCTTTAGCATTGGCAGAGCCGCAACCTACAACACCGACTATTACATACAATAAGATTAAACTTTTTAAAACCTTCTTCATTTTCTCACTTTCTAGCTAAATAACACACAATAAAATACCATTAGTTATAAAAGCTAATGGTATTACAAAAACAATTAAATATTAGATTAGACCCGATATAAGCAGTTAATCCATAAAAACTCATATTATTATTTTGCAGGCATGCCTTCTATTCTGGACACCATTCTGAACGTATTGTGCCATTTGAAAGTATACACTTTTTCCAAATCAACCCGTTCGACATGGTTGTCATTAAGAGCGATGTTAATAGCGTGACTGTGCCGACGTAACAAAATACGTGTCAACTGATTTGGGTGCATGCGATAGCCAGTTCCAGGAATTCCGCGTCCTTCAAGGTCAGTAAACTTGTCAGCGTCAGTAGCATAAGCAGGTTCCTGCCAGGCATCAACCCAGCCACCATCACTCAAAAGGGGAACTTTCCCTTTAGCACTATCAAATTTCTGGATAAATTTTGAATTCGCACTTCCAGTCCGCTGTTGCATCCAGCCATTTACAGTATACCCACCCTGATGAGAATTAACTCTTCCAGAAGTAGTAGTTTCCTCACGCCATCGCCATGCCATATCATATGCTCCATACCCAAAGCCATCGCCGTATTTATTCGACCATTCCTTAGTTGATGGACACTGCATAATACGCATGGCCCCCTTTAATGGATCACCTGTCCCCTGTTCATAGTTCTTATCGCCAAGATAACCCGCAAGCTTGTAGAACCAGAATTCCTTAGGATCATTAACATAATTACCATAGACAATATTGAAACCATTATTATCATCAGCATACATATACCATGATGTAGCAAATTGTTTCAACTGAGTGGCACATAGGGTTGCCTTTGCACTTTCACGGGCTTTTGCCAGTGCTGGCATTAATATCGAGACCAAAAGAGCAATAATGGAAATAACGACTAATAGTTCGATAAGGGTAAATGCTTTTTTACGTGACATTTTAAGATACTCCTGTAATTAAGGCTATACTTATTGCTGGCTCGAACCCAAGCATTAAAAAAACAGTAACATGTAATATTAAGAAATAGGAGCAACAATCGTTTTTTCTCATATTTAATGAAAAATTAGTGAAATAACTAAAATTTTATGAAAAATTCGTTTTTTGTATCAATTTTTTACAAAAAAATGAGAAAATACATTAATATCATATATGTCATAGTAATAATTGCCACTATTTACTTCATAAGTATTAAGGATTATTAAACCTGAAAAAGAAAAAAATTATGAATATCGACCTGGCTTTGCCCGACAATACCAATAATGAAAATCACACAGAAGAATTTCTGAAACTGGTGATGGCTAATCAGCATAGAATCAAGGCTTTTATCAGGATTATGATGCCCAATATCAGCGATGCTGACGATATTATGCAGGAAACCATGCTGGTGATGTGGCGGAAATTCAGTGATTTTCAGCCAGAGACCAATTTCGTGTCCTGGGCGGTCAAGATCGCACATTTACAGATTTTAAGTTTTCGTAAAACTAATAGGAATAAACGCTTGCTATTCAATGAAGAATTGTTTGAAGACTTTTCTAGTAACGCCATCGAAATCATAGAAAATGCCGACACCAGAGTTGAGGCTTTACGCTATTGTGTTAAAAAACTGGATAAAAATGACCAGAAATTGATACAAATGCGTTACGAAGCCGATCAAACAGCTAAAAATATGGCTGAAAAAACCGGTATAAACCTCAAAACACTGTATCGGGCAATTACAAAAATACAATACCTTCTGCATAGTTGCATCCAAAGACGACTACTCGCTGAGGATAAAGAATGAAAATAAACCGAGAACAATATGAATTAATCCAGCTATTGACCCAGCTACAAGACGGCCAGATCAGCCAGGAGGATTTTGCCCGACTTGAAAGCTTGTTAAGCAATAATAAAGAAGCGGTCAAATTCAGTTCACAATATTTACTGGATAACTTTTGTCTGGAAAATATGTGCAAAGATGGTGAAATTGTTGTCGGAGATAACATCGAAGCTGAACTTAATCCGTTAAAGGAATTACTTGAACAGCAATTCGCTCAAGAAGAACAAAAGCAGACTTTGCCCCTTAATCTTAACCATGAAAGACCATATAGTACATATCAGAGGACTTATCCATCATTTAAAACCGGTTTTCAGGTTATCGGGACAATTGCCTGTTTGATTACAGTTGCAATCGGATTAGCATTTATCCAGAAAAAATACAGCACAATACCAATAAACACATCGAGAAATCCCATAGTTGAACCAATCACTGGGCCAACGGTTGCGACCCTGATAGACCAAAATCGAGCTATATGGGCTGAAAACACCCTAACACCACGTGAAAACAGCATAATTGCAGGTTCTTATAATCTTAAAGAAGGTTATATTGAAATACGCAATAATCATGGAGTTATGATACTGCTTCAAGGGCCATGCGAATTTCAATTAAATGAAGAAAACAGTATATATCTGATAGATGGCAACTTAGTTGCCGATGTACCCAAAAATGCCATAGGTTTTACCGTAGAAACAATTAGCGGAAAAATTGTTGATTTTGGTACAGAATTTGGCGTAAGTGCCCAAAGTGATGGGCATGTCGAGGCCCATGTCTATCAGGGTCTAATAGAATTACGGGCCAATAATTATGGCGATAATCCAGTAGAAACTAAACAGATCAGCGTCGCTCAGGCAGGTGCAATAGATTGTTCTGGTCAGGTACAACGCACAGAATTTAAGATGGATCGTTATGTTCGGTTGATTCCATTGAAAAAACATACTCAAAATATCAAGATTAATAATCATTCATTTGAAATGGATGGCCAACTTACCGATGCTCCCAGAGAGCCAAATGGCTGGCAAAGTTCACTGCCGATACGAGCTGGTGCTGAAAATCAGCCATGGCGTGGAAATCTGCCGGGAGGCGGTTTCAGTGGTAACTTCGTAGGATTTTTAAATTCGCCAATAGTATCAGACCCCAGCATAATAAGCGAAATCTGGCAAAACACTAATGCCACTTTTATCACTGGCAAGACTTATACCATGACAGTTTCTATTGGACGCCGCCAGGACCATGACACAATACATTATGATACTCATCCGCTAACGCCATGGAAAATATCAATAGTAGATGCTTATACCGGAAAAGAACTATCAGCAAAAACCGGTATATTCCATAAAGGCGAGCAAGGGGTTATGCTGGATCAACATTTAAGATATACCGCCAGCCCCGAAGTCTTTGGTCATCGTATCCAAATTAGAATTACTAATCCAAATAAATCAAGTGATAATTATGCGTCTCAATTAATATTTGACAATGTGAGGCTTACTGTAACAGAATAATTTCAGAAACAAAACCTTATTAATCAACGGGAGATTTGCGCGCAGATTTTCTGCCAGAGGAGGTGTCAATGGAAAAATAGTGTTTGGTTTATTAATCGATGTATAAAGTTAATCCATGTGGATTAGCAAATCTTTAATTATCCTAAAATGGAGGAATTATTATGAATTCAAAAAAAATCATTGCAACTATAGTGTTTACTTTTATTATGGCTATGACATTGCCATTAACTGCTGAAGTTATTCAGCCTGTAAACGTCACCCATGACGCCAGCGCATATTTTCCAATCGACAATTTAATTAATGGCGCAAATTTTTCAACAACCGACCCTACAATGCATCAAATAGGGGATGGCTCATGGGTCACCGATGGGGCAGGCGCAAATTATTTTGCAAATGCAGCGACAATCCACCTGGTTTTTGATCTTGGCGAAGATACCGAAGTTGGAACTGCTTTTATCTGGGCCTACACACATGGAACAGGTGTGGTCGATACTTATCAGGGCAATACAATGAAAGATTTTTCACTTCGTTTCAATACCGAAGCCGAAGGAACCACTTTTAGCGGCGAGGCTCAATTTATTGGCATAGCCGACCACGGGCCAGTATGCGACAGCACAGGCGACCCAGAAACAGAAATTCCAAGACAGGTATTTTCGCTCGGGAGAACATTTACCGCTCGTTATGTCGAAATGACTATTACCAGCACCTATTATGGCCAACCAGGTGCACGTGGCGGGGACCGCTGTGGTGCAGGTGAAATCTGGTTTGATACCGAATCAACTGTTATTCTTCTTCCTGAAACATTTGAAATGTATGATGACAGTGCTATGCTTGAAGAATTCTGGACAGGCACAAATGCAACTGTTACTTTGAATACATCTGATGTTTATGAAATGGACCAGGCAATGGATGCAACTTTTACTGCCGCAGGTTCAGTCAAAAAAACAACTACCTTGCCTGCAAATTATACCGCTATTGAAGGTAAATTACTGAGCTGCTGGTTTAAGGGTAATGTCGCAAATGAAGCCGGCGACGTAACCTTTACAGTGCTTGACCCTAATGGCATTGTTATCAATTCAGCGACGGCAACCGATGGCCTGCAAGCTGAAGAGTGGATGGAAATTTCTGTTGAAGTAACCAGTGCATTTACTAATGTTGCCGGTTTGGAATTATCCAGCAGTACAGCTGGTACAATTACCATTGATAAAATTGATTTCAGAACCCCAGATGCAAAAATGGTTGTATGCTGGAATTTCGACGAAGGAACAGGTATGGCAGTTGCAGATACTTCTGGCAATGGCATCAATGGTACATTAAGTGCTGGATTTGACGGCTGGACTGTCGGCAGAACTGAAGCACCTGGTGACAATGCAATTAACTTTGATGCAGAGGATCCTAATGACATTTTGACAGCTGAAGGTATTGACCTAAGCAGCCTGCCAGTTGGCGATATATTTAAAGGTGACTCGTCATGGTCAATGTCTTTATGGTACAAGTCTAATGATAATAATGGCATTCAGATGATCGGTGGCATAGGCCGCTGCGAATTTGTACAGGATGGCGTTCAGGATGAAAGATATCTGGACAACTGGGGCGGTAACCTTGAATTCCAACCAGGTGGCAATAGTGGGTTCTGGCCTACTAATACCCTACCGGTTGGTCAATGGGCTTTGATTACCATGACTTATGATAAATGGGACAAGATTATTAAAATGTACATTGGTACCGATCTTATTGGCAGCAGAGCCTACACTTTCGTTGATACCACTGAAAACTCTATCAAGTTGGGTGGTAAAGGCAAAGTCGCATGGACCGATGACACTAATCAACAGGTTGGACTTAATGCTTCTATCGATGATTTCAAAATCTTTGACCAGGCATTAACCACTGAACAGATTATTGATATGTCAGCCAGCTGGGTTTGCATTAATAAACCGCTAACTGATGTAACTGATGACTGTATCGTTGACCTGAATGATTTTGCATTATTAGCTTCAGAATGGATGGAATGTGGACGCTATCCGACATCGTTCTGTAATTAAACTATCACCAATAATTATTTGACCGAGACTGCCAGTTATGTTTAGCTGGCAGTCTTTTGTTTTTTTGCAATAGTGTCCTTAAAATCGAACGTATAAATCAAAGCAACTTAACTACTATGAAAATTATGACGATGATTATTATATTGTATTTTGCAGTGAAAATGTTATAATACTCTTATAAAATCAGTCACCCTGTTTGATTCTATGCGCAAAAACAATTTGATCTCTGGCATATATTAGTACAAGCAAAGGAACAGGAGAAAACTATGAGCACTTTCATAAAATGTTGTTTAGCAGTATTAGCGGGTATTTTATTTGAAACTTCTGTCTTAAAAGCCCAAAAACCACTAGGCGACTTCAATAATGACTATCAGGTCGACCTGCAGGACCTCCAGCTGCTCACCAACAGTTGGCTCAGTTATGATAGTCAAATCGACCTGACCAATGATGGCTGGATAAAAATCGATGACTTCAACTTTCTGGCCAACAACTGGCTTAATCAAAAATGCCCACTGATTATCAATGAATTTATGGCATCAAATAGTAGTGGATTATTGGACCAGGACAATGAATATTCCGATTGGCTGGAAATTTTCAATCCTTCTTCTGTAACTATTAATGTGAGTGGTTTTTATCTGACTGATGATGTCAAAGATGAAACAAAATGGCAAATGCCGAATGTTTCAATTGCTCCGGGAGAATATCTAACAATTTTCGCTTCCAGTAAGAATCGTGCAGTTGCTGGCAATGAACTTCATACCAATTTTTCTCTTAGTTCATCTTCAGGATATTTAGCCATAGTTCTGCCCGATAGCGATACCATTGTCGATGAATATGAGTATCCTGTACAGTACAGTGATGTTTCTTATGGGTTGGCAATGATTGAAGAAAGCGATGAAATAAAACTTTGCTATTTCACATCTCCCACCCCCGGTTCTATCAATGGCTCAGCTAATGTATTTCTCGGTCCGGAAATATCAAATGTAAACCATAGCCCTCAAGACCCCACAACCTCACAAGCAATCACGGTTACAGCAAAGGTAATACAAAATATAGAACCTGTTGCTTCAGTAAAACTATATTATCGCATTATGTATGGCAGCGAAACTCTAATCACAATGTATGACGATGGCAACCATAATGATGGTGCCGCCAACGATGGTATCTTTGGGGTAACTATTCCAGCCGGGCTGGGCAGTGCCAGTGAAATGCTGCGTTATTATATCAGTTCAACCGATGCTATTGGCGGGACATATCGAATGCCAATGGCCCTGGACCTGATCGGCGACAATCAATCACCACAATATTTCGGCACAGTCTATGCCGACAACAGCTATACAACACAATTACCAGAATTCCTGTGGTTTACCGAAAATGAATATGCCTCCCACCAACGCTATGGGACAAGAGCTTCGGTTTATTATGATGGCGAATTTTATGACAATGTTTTTGTCAGACAGCGCGGTGGCTATACTAATCAGCATATCTCCCAAAAATTTGATTTTAATAAAGTACAGAAATTTAGAGTTAATGATGAACTGGGACGGGTCGATGAAATCAATATAAATGGTAATGGTGCCGACAGTGCTTATATTCGCCAACCACTGGCTTTTGAAACCCACCGAAAAACCGGTGTACCGGCAAGTGAATCATTTTTTATGTATATGCGCGTAAATGGCCAATATGACCGGGTAGGGATTTTTATCGAACAGGTTGATGGCGACCTGCTGAAACGCTATGGCAAAGACCCTGATGGTGCATTATATAAGTTCGTTCAGCGTTCAGCTGAAACAACAGCAACCAGCCAGGAAAAATACTGGCCATACCTTCCCCATACTCCGGTATTATCTGATACTGACAACCCTGGATATGACGGCAATGGCAGTATCCAGAAAAAATCGCGACACTGGGAAGACTTTTCTGATATTCAGGAAGTTGTCGATGCCCTGACCAGCGACGATGAAAATGTACGACGACGTTTCATCTTTGATAATTTCAATCTGCCGGAAATGATGAATTATCTGGCTGCTCGAATGATTACTAATGATTGTGATGACACTCGCAAAAACTTTTATTTTTATCGAGACACCAATGGCACCGGCTTGTGGGAAGTATTGCCATGGGACAAAGATTATACCTTTGGCATAGTTGGCGATGCGGGTATTCATCGGCCTCATCCTTTCTTCTGTGATGAAGACCATCTAAAAGTCGGAACCAAACAATGGAATGTTTTTTATGAAGCCATGTTTGATCTTCCCGAAACTCGAGAAATGTACCTTAGACATTTGAGAACGGTAATGGATCAGTATTTACAGCCATTAGATACCCCATCGAGCCAAAAGTATTTTGAAGCACGTTGTGACGAAATTGCAGCACCAATCTATCAGCACCTCGGCGTAAGCTCGGCTGTAAACAGTGTTAAAAACTGGTTTGACTCACGCAGAAATGAATTATACAACACCTATGGCATGGCCGGAACAGAACCTTTGATCCCTGATGGTATGGGGCAGGTAACAAGTATAACAGAATTCAATGAGACTCTTATTTCAGCTGATGTTGGCATCGATCCACTTAAATATCATGTGCCATCAGATAGCAGCTTAGGACTCGACTGGATTGAAAATAATTTCAATGACAATGCATGGCTTTCCGGCAATATGGGGCTGGGCTATGAAAGAAGCTCTGGATATCAAAATTATATTTCAACTGATATAGAAAGTCTGATCTATAACAAGAAACCCAGCTGCTATGTACGTATACCTTTTAATGTAAGCGACCCGGATGCAATTGATATTTTAAAGCTCCGTACCAAATGCGACGACGGCTATATCGCCTATATCAATGGTGTTGAAGTCAATCGCTATTATTTCAACGGAACCCCTCAGTGGAACAGCTATAGCGATGGCGGAGCAGGTGACAGTACAGTTTTAGCTAACTATATAGAAACGATAGTTCCTGATACCATGCTGGTCGCCGGAGAGAATGTATTGGCGATTCAGTTGATGAATAGTATCCTGGCAAGCTCTGACATGCTACTATTAGCAGAATTGCAGGCCGGAACAGTTGCCGTTATCCCTGATACACCCGTTGATGTCGATATAACTGAGGTTGATTACAGCCCTGTCTCCAATAATCAGGATGAAGAATATATCAGAATTCATAATAATAGCGATGTCGCTGTTGACCTTTCTGGGTGGCAATTAACTGGCGGGGTTAAATTTACTTTTGAACCGGGCACAGTTATCATCTCAGGTGGTGACATGTATGTTTCACCAAATATCAATGCCTTCCGCGCAAGAGCAACCGCACCTACCAGTGGCCAGGGGCTATTTATAATTGGCAACTATCAAGGACATCTTTCCAGTTGGGGTGAAACTATTAAATTGCGAGATCAGAATGCCGCGGTCATATCCAGTTTCACATACACTGGCAACCCAAGCGATCCGCAAAAATATTTACGTGTCACTGAACTCATGTATCATCCTGCTACTGGGACATTAAACGAAGAAGAATATGAATTTATCGAGCTGAAAAATATTGGCTCACAGCCTTTGACACTTGATGGTGTAAAATTTACCGCGGGTATCAACTATGCATTTTCTGCGGGCACTACACTTGATGCCGGACAATATATTTTACTGGTTAAAAATCAGGAAGCCTTCGTCCAGCGTTATGACGCTGGTTTTAATATTGCAGGGCAATATACCGGTTCGCTGGCCAATTCAGGTGAAACTATCAAACTAGAAGATGCCATCAACAGCACCATCCTTGAATTTAATTATTCTGACAATTGGTATCCAATTACCGATGGTATAGGTTTCTCACTGACAATTATCAATGAAAATGATAGCATCCTGGAAAACTGGGATAGCAAAACCGCATGGCGAGCAAGCACACTAGCTAATGGTACACCGGGAGCCGAAGATCAAAATCAGCTGCCTGAGAACGGAGCGATTGTAATAAATGAAATTCTGGCTCATTCTGATATTGAAACTGCGGACTGGATTGAATTATACAACACTACCGATTTACCAATTAATATAGGATCGTGGTATCTAAGCGACAGCGGTAGCGACCTGACTAAATATCAAATCGCCGCTGATACCATTATCGCCGCTGATGGATATATTGTTTTCAATCAAACCGATCATTTTGGCGATAACTTTGCCCTTAGCGAAAATGGTGAAACTCTTTATTTAACCGCAACAGTTGATGGTCAGATCGCTGGTTGGCAAACAAGCGAAGATTTTGGAGCTTCTTTGCCTGATATTTCAATGGGACGTTATGAGAAATCAACAGGGACATTTAATTTTGTCATGCTGACTTCTGCGACACCCACAGCAGCCAATGCGACCCCATTAGTTGGGCCTGTTGTCATAAGCGAAATCAATTATAACCCCACTATCAATGAAGAAGCTGAATATGTGGAACTGACTAATATATCCGCATTGCCAGTAACACTATTCGACAGCGACAGCAATCTTGGTTGGCAATTTATCGACGAAGGTAGTTTAGAATTTAATTTCCCAACAGATGTTCCTGTTGTAATGGCTGCCGGTGAAAAAATTATCCTGACCAGGTCACTAACAGCATTCAATAGTGTCTTTAACCTGCCAGCCGGTACGCAAATTTTCGAATGGGGCGATGGCAGACTCAGCAATGGCAGTGAAAAAATCCAGCTTTCAATGCCAGGTGATATTGATTCACAAAATAATCGTTACTGGATTCGCATTGATCGGGTTGTCTATGATGATTCTGACCCATGGCCAACCGAAGGCGATGGCGATGGCAAATCATTGCATCGCAAAGTAAATAGCGATTATGGCAATGATCCAGTTAACTGGCAGGCAGCGGATCCAACCCCAGGCCAATAAAAATACTTAAGGCTGTAAATATTACAGTTTTAAAGGTTACAAAAATAGAAATCGGCACTTGTGTTTTTTACAATACAAGTGCCAATTTTTTTTATCTTTTTTACGCGGCTTACCAGAAGAGACTAAATGATATAAGTGCTTTAATTATCAATATATTAACGCATAAACTTCATTCACACATCAACAGTCAAATCACAAATCATTTAAATAATATTTCCAATTTCACTTGACAACTCCAAAAAACAGGCAATACTGTATATATGTAAAGACGCGAGAGCGTTATTTTCAGTATTCCACATGATTTGCACCATCAGCGTTTGATGGATATACGCAAACATTTTGACGATGAGACAGGCAAGGGACTCTGTCGTCGTCGGTTATTCTGGTAAAAAAACCAGAAGCCTAATATAAGGAGTATTGTCATGGGATTATTTAGAAGACTACACAGAATCACCTTTGGCAGAATCGAAGCATTTCTAGACCGCGTTGAAGATCCAGAACAGGTTTTCCCTATTCTTGTAAAAGAAATGGAAAAGCAACTGGAAGAAACCGCTCAGGCCGAAGCAAAAGCCAGCGCCAATCTTAAACAAGCTAAACGCGAATTACAAAGACATCAGGAAAGACTAACCAAGTACAACCGCGGTGCAGTGCTGGCCATCCAGAAAAATGATGACCAGACCGCACAGATGGCTGTCGAAGCTCAGATCGACCTGGAAAAAGTAATCGCCCTGGCCCAGCAAAATTACGACCGTGCCGTTGACGCATTAGATCATGCTCATGTCAGCCGCAAAAGAATTGGCCGTCAATTAGATGAGCTGCGCTCAAAAAAGCAGGATTTGCTTACCCGGGCCAAAATCGTTAAAGCTCAAAAGAAAATTCAACGAACCGTCACTGGCGGCGTTGGCAATACAGACAGCATATTAGATTCGGTTGCCCGTCTGGAATCCAACATCGAAGAAGCAGAGTCGCAGCTGGAAATTCAAGCATGCCTGGTCGGTGACGACTTATCAACAGCGTCACTGGACCGGCAATTGCGTGAGCTGGACCATGAAACAGAGATTCAACGTAGATTAGCACAGATACGCAAAGAAGCCCTGTGCTCTGCAACAGGTGAGTCTCTCTGTTAAATGTCCGAAACAGTCAGGCCTTCGACCTAACCGCTGGAGGCCTGACTTGAATAAAACATGAAGCGGAAGCGACATGACTAAATTAAGGAGTAATGGCGATGGCTATCTTCGAAAGAATAAGCAGAATAATAAAGTCAAATATCAACTGGATGCTCGACAAAGTAGAACCAGCTGAAAATGAACTGGAATCGAAAATCAAGGAGCTGGAAGAAGTCATTCATGAAGGACGGGAAAGTGCCGCTATGTATGGTGCGACTTATCGCCGATTGGAAAATGAACTTAAAAGCCTCAAAAACAAACGGGATTCATTAACTCAACAGGCACAATCGGCGATTAAAGCTAATGATGAAAATCATGCCCGCCAGTTAGTCACGGAAAAAGTCAAGATTACCGAAAGAATTTCGCAGTTGACCCCGGGCGTTGAAGATGGTAAAAAATCTTATGCAATGCTCAGCGACAATATTATCAAGCTCCAGGACCAACTGCGTGAGGCAAAAACCAAACTTTGCAATTTAAGGGCTCGCAAAGACTTAGCAGATGCCCAGAACAGCTTCGACAAAAAACTTGGATTTGCTTCGATAACTAAAAGCAACCCGGCCCTTGACCGCCTGGAAGATGAAGTTATGACCAGCGAAGCCGAAGTTGAAATTCGCCAGCAAATGCGCGGGGAAACTTTGACCGATGTAGAATTGCAACAGCGCAGCCGCGAATTGCAAATAGAAGCAGAAATGCAGGCTCTTAAAGAAAACCTGGACAATTCCAATGAAAAATAAAGGTTATTGAAATGCGCGAACTAATACATGAAGCGTTCTTGCCGGTAAACCTGGGTTTTACAATATTGCTATCATTAATTGTATTGTATTGGCTGTCAGTGATAATTGGTGCAATGGACGCGGAATTCTTGAATTTCGATCTGGATGCCGACATTGATGCCGACGTAGATATGGACCTTGATGGTGACATTGCCACACCGGATATGTTGCGAACCTTCCTGGGGTTTTTCCATGTGGGAAAAGTGCCAATTATGGTATTGCTTAGCATATTAATTTTGAGTCTATGGATTATATCCTTGATGAGTAACTATTATCTGAATCCAGACCGTGGCATGTTTATTGGCACTGGCATTGCATTAGGCAACCTTGTTGCCAGTTTAATGATAACAAAAGTTGTGCTTATGCCCTTTGCTAAAGTTTTTGAGTCTTTTAATAATGATGATAGTTCCACAAAAAAAATCGTTGGCAGAATTTGCATTATAACCACAACCAAAGTGTCAGATAAAATGGGCCAGGCAGAAATCAAAACTACTGCGGCTCCAATTTTAATCAACGCAAAAACCGAAGATGGCTGCACACTGAACCGCGGCGATGAAGCCGTGGTAGTTGGCCACGATAAAGATAAATCAATATATTATGTTATGCCTGTAGAAATTGGAAAAATGGCAGAATAAAACAATAGGGAAATGATTAAAGGCTTTCAAAACCTTTAGTCGACAAATTAATAAATTCTTACAGTAGGAGCAGAAGCATGTTAGCAGAAGGATTAGGACAAAACGTCGCCATTATTGCCGCGGCGGTTATTATTATTACCATTATTGGTTTCCTTACATTATTAGCAAAGTGTTATCGTAAAGTTTCTCAGGGTGAAGCGTTGATTAGAAATGGTTGGGGAAATACCCAGGTCAGCTTCTCTGGTAAATTTGTAATCCCAATCATGCACAAAGCTGAATACATGGATATTTCGGTAAAACGTATCGAAATCGACCGTCGCGGCGAGCAGGGTCTTATCTGTAAAGATAATCTGCGTGCCGATATTGTTGTAGCATTTTTTGTAAGGGTTAATAACACTGTTGATGATGTCAAAAAAGTTGCTCAATCACTTGGTTGCGAAAGAGCTTCGGACCGCCAGGCATTAATCGAATTATTTGATGCCAAATTCAGCGAAGCTTTGAAAACCGTCGGTAAACAATTTGATTTCTCCGAACTATATACCAATCGTGTAGCATTCCGTGAACAAATTCTGGATATCATAGGAACAGACCTCAGTGGCTATGTCCTGGAAGATGCCGCTATCGATTATCTCGAACAAACCGATAAAGCAAAGCTGAAACCAGATAATATCCTCGATGCTGAAGGTATCAAGAAAATCACGATTCTAACCGCTGAACAATTTGAGTTAGCCAATGCCCGTGAACGTGAAAAAGATAAAACAATCACCCAACAAAATGTCGAAGCTCAGGAAGCTATCCTGGAACTCAACAAACAGCTCGCCGAAGCCGAAGCTAAACAACAGCGTGAAGTTCAGTCTATTCAGGCTCACGAAGAAGCCGAAACCAAACGCGTACAACAGGTCGAACGGGAACGTGGCGAAAGAGCCCGCATCACCGCCGATGAAGAAATCGCAGTAGCCGAACAAAACAAAAACCGCCAGATCATCGTCGCATCTAAAAATCGTGAAAAAACCGAAGCGGTCGAAACCGAACGAGTCGAACGTGAACGTGGCCTGGAAGCCACCGAACGTGAACGCCTGGTCACCATCGCCCAGGTCGAAAAAGACAAAGCCGTCGAAGGTCAGAAAAAAGAACTGCAAGCCGCCATCCGCGAACGGGTTTCCATCGAAAAAACCGTCGTTGCCGAACAACAGCGTATCCTCGACACCGAAGAATTCGCAACCGCTGACCGTAGCAAAAAGGTGCAGATCACCAAAGCCGAAGAAACCGCTGAATCGGCCCTGGTCAAAGACATCAAAGCAGCCGAAGCGTCTAAGCGTGCTGCTGAACTTTATGCTGAACAACAAATTATTGAAGCTGATGCTAACCAGAAATCCGCTGACCGCAACGCTGTTGCTAAAAAGACTCTGGCCGAAGCTTCTATTAAAGAAGAAGCCGTCCGTGGCACCGCCGAAGCCGAAGTTATCGAAGCCAAAGCTGCTGCTCTGGAAAAACAAGGAACCGCAGAAGCCAAGGTCATGGAACTGAAATACCATAGCGAAGCCGATGGTATCCGTGACAAAGCAGAAGCCATGAAAATCTTCGATGCCGTTGGCAAAGACCACGAAGAATTCAAATTACGTCTTAATAAAGATCTGCAAGTTGAGCTTGCTGAAATCACTATTCAGAAAGACATCGCCGAACAACAGGCTCTCATCGTTGGCGAAGCTCTTAAATCAGCTCGCATCGACATTATTGGCGGGGAAAATACCTTCTTTGAAAAACTGGTTGGATCTGTTACCGCCGGTAAGAGCGTTGACCGCATGGTCACCAATAGCGAAGTTCTAACCGATGTAAAAGATACTTTCTTTACTGGTGACGCAGAAGAAACCACAAAGAAAATACGTGAATTCGTCTACCAGTTCGGTATTGGTAGCGAAGATGTCAAAAACCTGACCGTTTCAGCCCTGGTAACTAAGATGGCTGGCATGTCTGATAAAGATCAGAAACCAATGTTCAATAACCTTATCAATACCATCAAGGCCATGGGCATCGGTGATAAGCCAGCAAAGAATTTCCTTAAGTAAAACATTACATAGCCCCCAATTTAACCTTGGGGGTTATGCATAATTTTCAAAAAATAGCAGCATGGAGCCAAACGGTGGCTATGTGGTATCCGGGAGATTTATCCATAGCATTACCGCAAGCTCCACCGCTGCTTATTAAGACACGAAATAACGCCAAGGATTATATCATGGTTGACAAAGAATCCTCTAAAGCCCAGGAACAAGATCAAAAACCCGATCAGCTCACCGGTGGCACATATGAAATATTACGTAACAGACTCGGAACCCACGGAAAGACTCTGCAAGACCGGCTTTCGCAATTAAATGCTGCCAGAAAATCTGTATTTGGTTCTATTGAGACCAAACTGCTTAACAGCCAACGCATCACTACCGAAAATAATTGTGAACCGCGTGACATGGTGCCGATAGGTAATAAATTTATCTTTGGCTATAATGTTTTTGTAGGCCTGCGATCGGAAATGCAACTATCAGATGTCTTTGCCATTTACAGCTGGCAGGATAATAACCTGACTACTGAAACTTTAGACCTGCTGGAAAACAAAGAGTTTGAAGCCGACTTTTTTAACCTGTACAAATATTATCGCAACGCCCGTTTTGCCAAGTTCGCCGTAATAGGCCCATACCTTTATATGGTTTTCCGGGTTGGCAAATCCGTAAACGATGTCAAAACATTCAAATGGATCATCAAAGGCCAACAATTACAGTATTGCGATAATCGCAGCGACCATGAATATCTATTTCCGCCTCAGCATGGTTTCCAATGGATTCGCACCACCCAGGATATGCACCGCAATGGCCTGAACCCCCATATTTCCATCGAAGATATTGTTTTTGTCGAGACCGTTGGCGGTGACTTAACTGTAAAAATCGAAGATAATACCGAATCCGGCCAGGGCATCTACTCCGAACCTGTCGAAAATCCCGACCAGACCTTAATTGATGCTGAAATCTATTATGCCATAATCGACCATATGGTAATTATGAAAATCAAACCCTATCAGGAAAAAGATTTCCGTTACCTGATATATAATTCTAAACTTCAAAATATTACCCGCGCTGACAGTATCAAAGATTCTTGCGTTCTCCTGCCAGAAAATCATGGTTTAATATTTTCCAATGGCTATTACCTGGCAACCGGCGAACACAAAGTATTTTCCACCAATACCGACAATATGGTTTTCGAAAAACGCATCAGTTCACCCAATGGCGAAGATCATTTATATATTTTCTATAACCGCGAAGCTGGCGTCTATGTCCTGCTTTCTTATAATACCATAAGTCAGCAAATAGAAAATCCTTTTATATGCAATGGCTATTCATATTTCAAAGATGGAACCATGCTTTATTTTCGTGCTGAACAGGAACCGCAAAAACACCATGCCGTACAAGTCTGGCAAACGCCCTATTATGCTTTCGATTATAATATTGAAACTAAAGATGATTCCGAACTCTTCAAAATCGGCAATAAAGACATTGTCCGCTGTATGGCTGAATGTTCAGCACTGCTAAACCTTATTAACAAAAAAGAAGGCTATGTTAACCTCTATCTCGATATCAACAAAGAAGCCCAGAATATCCGGGATTCATTTTTCTGGATTGATTCCGCCGCTACCTTCAATCTGGCTGCACCACTAACTGAAATCGCCCAGACCGCCGCTGCCGCTGTCGATGAATATGAAAAAGTTGTCCGTACCCGAGAAAACACCCGCAAAGAAATCAATACTGTTCACAAACTCGTTACCGAACATCTTAAATCCATCGATTATGATGCCATGGACAATGTCGATATATTTGTTAGCCATCTTAGCCAACTGCGAGGCTTGCGTGGTCAGATCATTTCCTTACGTGACCTGCGATATGCTGACCTTGAATTAATTGAAAAACTCGAAACCGATGTTGCCAACGAAACTAAAACTCTAAGCGACCTGTGCGTACAGTTCCTCTTGAATCCAAATTCGCTAACACCCTACCGAACCCGCATCCAAAACCTCGGCAAAACTGTACCCAACCTCAAAAAAGTTACCGAAGTCAAAGAACATAACGAAAAAGTCAGCAAAATCGCGACCGAACTGGAAATGCTAACCGAAATCGTCAGCAATCTCAAAATCACTGACGCAACCGAAACCACCGCTATCATCGACACCATTTCATTGGTCTTTGCCATAGTCAACCAGGTCAAAGCCAGCCTGAAAAACAAGCTCAATGAACTTGCCACCATCGAAGGCAAAACCGAATTCTCTGCCCAGGTCAAATTGCTAGACCAATCAGTCATCAATTTCCTCGACCTTTGCGGCACCCCTGATAAATGCGATGAATACCTGACCAAAGCCTCAGTACAACTGGAAACCCTCGAAAGCAAATTTACTGACTTTGAAGAATTCATTCTTGAACTAAGCGAAAAACGTGAAGAAATTTATAACACTTTTGAATCCCGCAAAGTTCAGCTCGTTGCCAAACGCAACCAGATAACCTCGGCCCTGATGACCTCGGCCCAGCGTATCCTTAATGGCATTCGTAAACGTGTCGACACCTTAACCGATGTCAACGAAATCAATGGCTTCTTTGCCGCTGATATGATGGTACAAAAACTCGAAGAAACCGTTGAGAATTTACTAAAACTAAATGATTCAGTCAAAGCCGACGATATTAACAGCCAACTAAAAAGTATCCAGCAAGGAGCGATTCGCCAACTCAAAGACCGTCAGGCACTTTATGAAGATGGCGAGAATATTATCAGACTGGGCAGCCATCGCTTCCGGGTCAACAACCAGAATCTCGAAATCACCATGGTCAATCGTGATGACCAGATGTATTATCATCTGACTGGCACGGGCTTCTTTGAAAAAGTTGATGATATCCAACTGCAAAATACCAAAGAAATCTGGAACCTCGATAGCGTATCAGAAACTCCCCAAACTTATCGCGGTGAATATCTTGCCTACAAAATGCTCGAACATCTTAACGCAAATGACCTTAAAACCAAAGATAAACTCTGTCGGGCCGAGCTTGATGAAGTCGCAAAATTCACCCGTGAATTTATGGGCCCACGTTTTGCCGAGGGCTATGTCAAAGGCGTGCATGATCAGGATGGCTGTTTGATATTACAAACGCTATTACAACTTGAATCGGAAATAGGCCTTCTGCGTTTTCCAACTCAGGCTCGCAGTCTGGCCCTGCTATTCTGGCAACTTTGGGACAATGCCGCCCAAAAGCAACTGCTCACCACCAAAATCCACAGTATAGGCCAACTGCAGCAAACCTTTGGCATAGATGATACCAAAGATAAATATGTCGCCCTGTTACAAAATGAAATCCAGAATTTCATAGCCAACACCAATCTATTCGACTCTGAAATAACGAATTCAGCGGCAAACTATCTTTTTGACGAGCTGGTCAAAGCCGATAACTTCTGCATGAGTAAATTGGCCGCTGACATCCTGGCTAACTTCGAAAAACAGCTCAGCAAAGCTCAACGAACCAAACTGGATGCTACCATTAAAGATCTCCATACTGACCCGATCGGAGCTTTCACCCTTCTGCGCGATTGGCTGCGAAGCTATATTCGCCAACATAATGGCAAACTGGAATATGCCGAAGAAGCAGCCGTTTTGATGACTGATCCTGCTCGTAAAAATCGTCATATAATTGCCCAGGACATCAACAGAAAAATCAAGGGCATGGTCGGCGCCCACAGCCTCATCAACGATGGCACCTATGAACTGAACTATTGCAAATATAACGATAAACTATACCACCATGAAAATCACATCGTGCCAAAGTTCAATATGTATAGACAACGCAAAAAAGAACTGACCGATAAATTCTCAGAAAATCTGAAACTTTCCGAATTTGAACCGCATATCCTGACTTCTTTCGTTCGTAATCAGCTTATCGATCAGGTCTACCTGCCCTTACTTGGTGATAATCTCGCTAAACAAATTGGCTCTGCCAGCGACAATAAACGCACCGATCTGCAAGGGTTGCTATTGTTGATTTCCCCGCCGGGCTATGGCAAAACCACGCTCATGGAATACATTGCCAATCGCCTGGGACTAATCTTTGTCAAAATCAATGGCCCTGCTATTGGCAACAAGGTAACCAGCATTGATCCAAACGAAGCTCCTAATATGGCTGCCCGCCAGGAAATCGAAAAACTGAACCTCGCTTTTGAAATGGGCGACAATGTCATGATCTATCTTGATGATATCCAGCATTGCAACCCAGAAATTCTGCAAAAATTCATCTCTCTTTGCGATGGCCAAAGGCGTATCGAAGGCGTTTACAAGGGAAAAAGTCGAACCTATGACCTGCGCGGCAAAAGAGTCTGCGTAGTGATGGCTGGTAACCCTTATACCGAAAGTGGCGAAAAATTCAGAATCCCGGATATGCTTACCAACCGCGCTGACACTTATAATATCGGTGATATCGTTGGCGACAATTTCGATGCTTTCACCATGAGCTATATCGAAAACAGCATCACCTCCAATCCTGTCCTTAGCAAATTGGCCAATCGGAGCCAAAAGGATATCGCATCGGTTATCAAACTGGCTCAGACCAACCAACGCGAAGGTATAGACTTTGAAGGTAATTATACTGCTGATGAACTAAATGAATATGTTTCTATCATGAAAAAACTTTTCCGGGTTCGCGATGTCATTCTCAATGTCAATCGCCAATATATCGATTCAGCCGCCCAAGCCGATGCCTATCGCACCGAACCACCATTCTTACTACAAGGCTCTTATCGAAACATGAACCGTATAGCTCAGCGCGTATTGCCGGTTATGAATGATGATGAATTGTGGACATTGATTTACTCCAATTATCAGCAGGACGCCCAGACCTTAACATCTGGCACTGAAGCTAACCTGCTGAAATTCGCAGAAATAACCCAAACGCTGACGGAAGAACAAAATACCCGCTGGAGCGAAATCAAACGAACCTTTGGCCGCAATCAATTGCTGGGTGACGAATCTCAGGATAAAGTCGCCATGGTTGTTCGTCAACTTAACGCTTTCGGAGCGGGCCTTGATTCCATCAAAGACGTTCTGGCCCAAGGCGTCGATTCTATCACCAAAAAGCCTGACCAGACAAACCAAAACCTTCAAACTGAAACATTGACCAAAGTCACTGACCAGTTTGCTGACAAATTTGATGTCATTATAGATGAACTTTCTCATCAGCGTAAAGATATCGCCAACCAGGCCGCCCAGCAAAAGGCTTTTGATACAGAAAAAGATGCTCACATGTTGCTTTCTGTCCTTGAAGAACAATATAATACCATGGAAACCTGGCTGATGCGGGTAACGCACAATCGCGATGGCCAACGTAAATATGTTTCCGAACTGGTAAGCAAATTTGAAAAAATGTCCGACGGCTATGCTAACCTGATGGAATTCCTCCGCCAGCGATACCTGACCGAAGAACAACCCAAAAAAAGCGATGAATCAAAACCTAAGCAATCTGAAAACGAATAATGGTTAAATAAATGTCACTGATAAAAAAATTACAATTGATTACAATGGGCCGAATCGAAGCTTTCCTTGATTCAATCGAACAGCCAGAACATATTCTGCCTCAGTTGCAAAAGGAACTGGCCCAAAAGCTATCCCTTGCCATCAAGGCCCAAGCCAAATCCTTAACCGCTGTCAAAGCCTCATCCCGCAAACTCGATGAAACCAATGGCAAGCTACTTCGATTCCAGAAACTAACCGAAACCGCCTTAAAAACAAATGATGAAAATCTTGCCCGTAAAGCATTAGCCGCCCAACTGGAAACCGAAGAACAACAAAAGCTTCAGGAAAATTCACTTACTCGTGCCGAAGATGCTTACAAACAGGCAATGCAGGTGCGCATTCAATTGCAAGACAATCTCAATAACCTAAAACAAAAATGCAAAGAGCTCCAGCAACGCAACCTTATCGTTAAGCAAAAACAAAAAATCCAAAACAATCTTGAAACGCAAACATTGCCCCAAGGCGATTCCATCTTAGAGGCTATCTCACGAATGGAAGCTAAAATCGAAGAAAAAGAAATCGAACTCGAAGTCAATGATGAAATCTTCCAAACCATCGGCTTTGATATCGATACCGACACCTTAGCTAACCTGCAGCGCCAAGATGAAATCGAACGCCGTTTGACCCAATTAAAAAAAACACATCAAACTAACACCGAAATATAAAAAAAGGCTCATAAGCAAAAAACTCACAAGCCTTCAAAAACTAACGATTCAATTTACTATTCAATTTCCATAATCTTTATATTGCGAAAATAAATCGGTGCCCCGGCATGTTTGCCTTGAAAACCAATATGACCATGCGTTGGCAATGTCGCAAAAGCATTACTCAACCATGAAGGTATATCGGTCCCATCTGGATTCTTCTTGCCGCTGGTCCACAATGCCATATCCATCTCGGTTACCATTTCGCCATTTAAAAGAACATAAATCATCTTATCTTTACAGGTTACTGTATAACGATTCCATTGACCAGGTTTTTTAACTGCCGATTTTTTGGCACCAAGATGACCAAATATCGCACCACACTGCCAGGTCTTGTCAGCTTTGGCCCATTTTTCGCTAAAGTCATCAGCGATCTGCACTTCAACAGAATTAGGAATCCAGTTTTTGGTATCGGTACAATAAACAATCACACCACTATTGGTGCCATCTGCAGTCTTGAATTCCAGATCAACAATAAAATTATTATAGTCTTTTTTGCTCCAGATACATTGGTCTTCACTGGCAGTCAGCACACCATCACTTACTGTCCAGATACCTTCAGGATAAATCGCGTCAGATAAATCCGCGGCAAAAAGATTCTGCCAACCGCTAGTATCAGGATGCGACATTGGCGGCACCGACACCTTCGAACCGCAACCCTGCAAAACCAAAAAACCCAGACAAACCGCTACTAATAATACCTTTTTCATTTTTTACTCCAATAAAACCATATAATTTCTCATACCGCCAGCAGTCATCTCCACTTACCGACGCTCATTAAACACAGTCATTGCATTATAACCAGTCTTATAGCTTGGTCATATAGTAATAATGACACAAAAATTGGAATATTGTAACATGAGAACTATTTATCGCTAATGCCAATGTCCAATCCTGCGAATTTAATAATACATAACCGCATTTTTAGGTGAAAACCACTTTTTTTCAATCTTCTTTATCAACATAAACTGTTGTTAAATAAAAACTTATATATAAATAGCATAAATAATTCAAAAAAAACATAGAAATATCGCAACATTTCGATATATTGATAGTATAATATGAAATAATACAGGAGCTACTTATGAATAATCAACTTAAACTATTATCGGACGAAACCTTTGAAAAAGCGGCCGAATGCCTGAAAGTGATGGCTCACCCTGCTCGGCTGAAAATTGTAAATATATTAATGCAAGGCGAATTTCCAGTTCACGAAATAGCCCAGCTATGCAATTGCACCCCCAACCAAACCTGCGAACACCTTAGATTACTTAAAGGTCAGGGCCTACTTGCCAGCCAAAGAAAAGGCCGTGCAGTCTACTACGAAATCATATCACCCCAACTTCCTGGGTTGATAAACTGTATAAGCAAAAACTGCGTGATTTAATAAATAAAACTTGGTATTAACGAGAGAAAAAATGACAAATAAAAAAAGAATTATCATTATTGGTGGCGTAGCTGGCGGAGCATCCACAGCCGCCCGCGCCAGAAGACTAAACGAAGATACCGAAATCATTTTGATTGAAAGAGGCGAGCATATCTCTTTTGCTAATTGTGGTCTACCCTATCACATTGGTGGCGAAATAACTGACCGTTCTCGGCTACTGGTTCAGACCCCCGAAAGCATGCGCCAAAGATTCAATATCGATGTCCGCACCCAATGCGAAGCTATATCTATCGACCGTTCGGCAAAACAGGTCACCCTTCGTGATCTGGTCAAAAAAACCGAATACACCGAAAGCTATGACACTCTGGTCCTTAGCCCCGGTGCCGAACCCATCAAACCACCAATGACTGGTATCGACAGCAAAGCTGTTTTCACTTTGCGTAATATCCCCGATATGGACGCTATAAAAAAAGAAGTTGATGCTAAAAACTGTAAACATGCCGTTGTTGTCGGTGGCGGATACATTGGCCTGGAGATGGCCGAAGCTTTAAACCATCGTAATGTCAAAGTTTCCCTCATCGAATTAGCTCCACAAGTAATGGGCACCGTCGACCCTGAAATCGCCCAACCCTTACATCATGAATTAAAAGCTCATGGCATTGACCTCCACCTTAACATCAGCCTTGACGCTGTCATTGACAATAATGATTCAGTAACAGTCCAGCTTAGCGATGGTCAAAAAATCACCACCGATATGGTCGTCATGGCCATTGGTGTAAAACCCGAAGTTAAACTCGCCAAAGAAGCTAATCTTACACTCGGCCCCCGTGGTGGCATAGCAGTAAACGATCAAATGCAAACCAGCGACGAAAACATCTATGCTGTTGGCGATGCCATCGAAGTTGTTGACTTTGTCAGCGGCACCCCGGCCCTGATACCGCTGGCTGGCCCGGCCAACCGACAAGGACGCATCGCCGCGGACAACATCTTTGGCCAGAAAAGCTCATACCACAAAACTCAGGGAACCGCTATCTGCAAAGTATTCGACCTTAGCGTAGCATGTACCGGCTTAAATGAGAAAATGCTCAAACGCCTGAATATCCCACATGAAAAAATTTATGTCCATCCTGCAAACCATGCCAGCTATTACCCCGGCGCCAGCCAAATGACTGTCAAACTGCTATTTGACCCGAAAGATGGCAAAATCCTTGGCGCCCAGGCCGTTGGCACCAAAGGCATTGACAAACGTATCGATGTTCTGGCCGTTGCCATCCGGGCCGGGCTTACTGTTTTTGATTTGCAGGATCTGGAACTCTGCTATGCCCCGCCTTATGGCTCTGCTAAAGACCCGGTCAACTACGCTGGTTTCATTGCTGCAAATGTTATCAAAGGCGATACCAATATATGCCATGTCGAAGATGTTATTAATCCCAAAGATAATCAACTTCTTTTAGATGTCCGTACCGAAGCGGAAGTTTCGACAGGAACTATCCCCGGTTCGAAGCATATCCCAGTTGATGATTTAAGAAGCAAGCTGAGCAATCTTCCTCGCGACAAAGAAATATTAGTGTTCTGCCAGGTTGGCCTGCGTGGCTATATTGCCTGCCGAATCCTCCAACAAAATGGCTTCAATACCAAAAACCTTACCGGTGGATACAAAACCTACAAAGCCTTCATCTCAGATGATTCTGAACTACTCGAATATAATAAAGAACTTACCGACGATACCGGAGAAAAGGATGCTATGAATACACCTGCAACTTTCGACACTGAAAACATAACCACAATCGATGCCTGTGGCCTGCAATGCCCTGGCCCGATTATGCAATTAAAAACTGCCATGGACACCAAACAACCCGGCCAGGTCATAAAAATTTCTTCCACCGACCATGGCTTTGTCGCTGACATCAAAGGCTGGTGCAACTCAACCGGCAATACCCTGATCGACACTACCAAAGCTGATGGAATTTATACCATAACTATCGGCAAAGGCCAGGGCGTTCCTAAAACCAGCTCAAATAATAATGATGGTAAAACCATTGTCGTGTTTAACTGCGACTTCGATAAAGCAATGGCCGCTTTCATCATTGCCAACGGCGCCGCTTCCATGGGTAAAGATGTAACCTTATTCTTTACTTTCTGGGGATTAAATCTTCTAAGAAAATCCGAATCGGTTTCCGTCAAGAAAACTTTCATTGAACGCATGTTTGGTTTCATGATGCCACAAGGCCCCAATAAAGTCAAACTGTCAAAAATGAATATGGCCGGCATGGGCACCGCAATGATCAAAGGCATAATGAAAAATAAAAACGTGCTGTCCCTGCCTGAATTGATCGAAAACGCCAAAGCCAACGGCATCAGACTTGTCGCCTGCACCATGACCATGGATTTAATGGGCATCAAAAAAGAAGAACTCATCGATGGTGTCGAAGAAGGTGGAGTAGCAATGTACCTCGACCAGGCCGAATCTGCTAATGTCAACTTATTCATCTAAACTAAATCTCAGCCCCCAAGCTTGCTTGGGGGGTTTTGTACAAATATAATATACATATTAAACCTTATATAATTTATGCAAGACTGCCAATAGCTAACTGCAAAGGAATTGCCATGAAAAGAATACTCATTATCATCCTGCTGATTACAGCCATCATTGGTCTGTCCCTTGCCAGCGTGAAAATCTCCGAAAAGAAAAGCCAGGCAAAACAGCTCATTATCAATCAGAATAATAGCATCAATGAATTTGCTAAAGCTAACAGCCTCCCCAGCCGTCTACTCAAAGAAGCCTTTGGCCTGAAAAACAAAGAAGACTTGTAACACTTTAGCCATGTGAAGCAGATATGTCTGCTAGTTTTGGTAGTTTTCCGGTTTTGGTGTAGATTTTAAGGGCTTGCTTTACGGCTTTGACTGGGTTTTGGTTGCGTTGTTTGAGTGTGGAAAATATGCTCATCAGGATTGATTGGGTTTGAGCTCCGCGGCTACTGCGGTTATTAAAGCTATTTTTTCGCATAATC
>JAEIOG010000040.1 GCA_016342495.1 Phycisphaerae bacterium | reverse complement strand
GCATCTCGTGTTTCCATCGCAACATTATAGCATAAAAATACAAAACTTTCATCTATTTAATTGCCGGAGTAATATTAAAGGTGAAAATAATAATTTTCCCAATAATTTTGTCAAAAATATACTATTAGAGTAAATATATAAGTATTAGAATATTTTATTCTAGGTAGTAGTTATATATAACAAAAGGAATTATTATGCTCAATAAACCAATTAATAGACGATCATTTATGAAATCTTCCCTGGCCGCTGCTGCTTTTGGTCCAGCATTACTCAATAGTAAAGTCAATGCGGCTCAACAAGTGGCAAAACCCAATATTGTCCTGATTTATGCCGATGATATTGGAATTGGTGATCTGAGCTGTTATGGTGCAAAAGCAGATTTAACCCCTAATGTTAGCAAACTTGCCAAGGAATCTCTGGTTTTTGATTCAGCTTATGCCAGTTCGGCTACATGTACGCCTTCTCGCTATTCAATGCTTACTGGTCAGTATGCCTGGCGTAAAAAAGGCACTGGTATTCTCCGCGGAGATGCAGCGATGATCATAAATCCCGGTCAAGGAACATTACCGGGCCAACTGCAAAAGGCTGGTTATAAGACCGGAGTTGTGGGCAAATGGCATCTGGGCTTAGGCGATGGATCCGGCCCGATCAACTGGAATAAAGATATTAAACCCGGCCCAATGGAAATAGGCTTTGATTACAGTTTCCTGATGCCTGCTACCGGCGACAGGGTTCCTTGTGTGTATATGGAAGGCCATAATGTTATTAATCTTGACCCGAATGACCCAATTGAGGTTAGCTATCAAAAACCTTTCCCCGGCGAAAAGAATGGCAAAGATAATCGGGATGAATTGACTATGGACTGGTCACATGGCCACAACATGGCTGTGGTCAATAATGTCGGACGCATAGGTTACATGAAAGGTGGCAAGTCTGCCCTTTGGAATGACCGCGAAATGGCTGATACATTTCTAGCCAAGGCCAGTGGCTTTATCGAAGCTAATAAAGCCAACCCATTCTTTCTATATTTTGCAACCCATGATATTCATGTGCCCCGTTTGCCCCATTCCCGTTTCAAAGGCAAATCCGGCATGGGCCCGCGTGGCGATGCTTTGGTGCAATTTGATTTTTGTGTTGGTGCAGTTGTTGAAAAACTCGAAAAACTTGGCATCCGGAAAAATACAATCTTGATTGTGACCAGTGATAATGGTCCGGTATTAGATGATGGGTATAAAGATAATGCTAATGAATTACTTGGCGACCACAAACCATGGGCTCAATATAAGGGCAGAAAGTATACTTTCTGGGAAGCCGGTACTCGCATGCCATTTATCCTTTCATGGCCTGGTAAGGTCAAACCTGGCCGTACCGATGCGATGGTTTCACAGCTTGATTTTACTTCAAGTTTTGCAGCGCTTACCGGTACAACTGTTTCTGGAAACGAAGCTCCAGACAGCTTCAATGTCTTGCCAGCCTTATTAGGAAAATCTGATACGGGCCGGGAATATGTTATCGAACATGCAGGACGTTTAGCTATTCGAGTGGGTAACTGGAAGCTAATCGAAGCGGCCGCACCGGCTCGTAACAAAAAAAACGGTCAACCAGCTCAGCTATATGATTTATCCAAAGATATCGCTGAAACGACCGATGTAGCTAAACAGTATCCTGACAAGGTTAAGGAATTGACCGCTAAACTCAATGAAGTCAAAGCTGCTGTCAGAACTCGTCCATAGCACGCTGGTCCTGCGCACCCAACTAGTTTTAAACTGGAGTGTTTTTGTGACAATTACTGGTTGTTGAGGTCATCTTCTGCGCAGCTGGATGTTAGAAGCGTGTCATAAGAGTAAAGTAGGACAAGCATCTTGCTTGTCCATCTGTTCCATCGACAACCATTATCCGCCATCTAAATCAGTGAGTGCAGGCTCACTGATATCAAGATTAGCTGGATTTTAATTAATCGTAACATTTTAGCCATAAGTAGGATAAGCTTCCAGCTTGTCCCCACAGTGCGCCAATCGAGTAAAAACCCTTATTTCTAGGCAATAATCGTCGGTTGCTCCAGATAGCTAAAATGTTACAATTAATCACTGTTATTTTCTATTAAATTCCTTCGTATCCTTTCTTCTTCGTGGTTGCCTTTAAACCTTTGTAGCATTAACACCCTAAGACTCAGTGGCCTATATTGTTATTTAATCTTAGGTGATTAATGCATTTTGTGAAGCTGACGGTGGCAGAGGCCGGGTGCTTTCTGGTATTTTATGACCTTTACTCCGGGCAAATGCTAGCTTGAAAGCTTCGGGCCTATCAGGTATAATGCCCTGTAGGTTAATATAGATAACTTCTAAATGCATGGATACCGCTATGAAAGATAAAAAGCAGATTAATATCACCTTAGGCACTGCCGGTCACATTGACCATGGCAAAACTGCGTTGATTCGCAACTTAACCGGCTGTGAAACTGATCGGCTCAAAGTCGAAAAAGAACGCGGTATGTCTATCGAATTGGGTTTTGCCCCTTGCAGGATCGCTGACCTGGAAGTGGGTATTGTCGATGTGCCCGGTCATGAAAATTTCATCAAGACTATGGTCGCCGGCGCTGGCAGTATCGATGGGGTGATCTTCGTGGTGGCCGCCGATGATGGTATTATGCCCCAGACCCGCGAACATCTGGAGATTCTGACCCTGCTCGGAGTCAAACACGGCATTGTCGCTTTGACCAAGGTTGACCGTATCAGCGATGAACAAATTGCTATGGTCACGAATGATGTTAAAAATTACCTTTACGGCACTTTTCTGGCCGACAGTGCCATTATGCCGATGTCTAATATCACCGGGGCGGGCTTTGGCGAGTTTTATGATGCCCTTAAGGAGCTGGTTAGCGGCATTTGCCCTAAAAGAATCGATGGCATCTTCCGTATGCCGGTCGAAAACAGCTTTTCGATCAAGGGTTTTGGCACTATTGTCTCAGGTATCCCCATCAGTGGGGCCGCCAGTGTTGGCGATGAGGTGGTTTTATTGCCGGATAATATCCGCGGTCGGGTCAAGACCATTCAGGTGTACTCGCAATTAGCTGATAAGGTCCAGGCCGGCCAGTGTGCCGCTGTCGGGATCCCGCAAATGGATCATAAACTGATTCGGCGAGGCTCAACTATCGCCTTACCCGGCTATTTTCAGGCTGAATCTTGGTTTCTGGCTCAGTTGGGCCTGCTCGAACATGAAAAACTGACCTTAAAGAACGGCTCACGCGTCAAGTTCCATACCGGTACCAGCGAGGTAATTGCTACGGTGTATTTAACTGGAGCTGATGTGCTGGGTTCCGGTCAAAGTGATATCGTCCAGATCCGCACTAAAGAACCGATCGTCGCCGGCCCCGCTGATCGCTTTATTATCCGCTCTCTGTCCCCGGTGGATACCATTGGTGGCGGGGCTATTATCGAAAGTATCGCCAAAAGGCTCAAACGCAGCGATGCATCAGTGCTTGATGATATCATAAAAAGGGCCCAGGCAGTCGAAAATGAACTCGATTATACCGAATATTACCTGCGTAAAGCTGATAATGTCATCAGCGATATCAATATCATTGCCAGGGCGACCAAGATCGCCCCGGCGCGGGTCAGTCAGCTGATTGCCCAGCTCGTGGCCCAGGGCAGTATCATCGAACTTATGCCCGGGCAGTTCATTCACAAGGATGTTGTCGATAGAATCAAATCCCAAACCCTGACGATGGTGCGGGCTTATCATCAAAGCACACCGCAGAGCCCGGGAATGCCCGCTGACAGTATTCATCAAAGCTTTGACCTGCCGAAAAAGCTCTTTGACATCATTGTTAGCGATGTCGGTAGCGGAGTAAAGCTGGCCGGGGGACGATTGATCGCTGCTGATTTTAAACCGGCTGTCTCTAATGAGCTGCAAAATCAGCTTGATGCGGTGGAAAAACTCTTCAAAATAGAACAGTTCAAACCGCCCAAACCCGCCGATATCGCTCAGTTATCCCACATCAACGCCACCACGGCGGCTAAGGCCTTAAATGTACTGAAAGACAATGGGGTTTTGATCGAAATCGAACGGGGCATATTCTTCCATGCCGCAGCTATTGAGGCGGCCAGACAGATGATTATCGATTATATCAGGAAAGAGGGCGGACTGGAAAGTGTTCAGTTCAAATATATGCTGGAAACCACCCGTAAATTTGCTATTCCACTGCTGGATTACTTTGATAATATCGGCCTGACTCGTCGAGATGGCTATACCCGCCTGCTCCGCGGCAAACATTAAGGGTAGCTAATAATTGCTTTTGAATTTTTAGAGGTTCCCTAAGCTGTTCTGGCCGTAATCTAATGATATAATTAATTACTCACGTCGCCACCGGGCGTGCAGGCCAGGACATGCCGATAGACGCTGTCGGCATCGGCTAAAAGAGCCTGATATTCTTTACCGAGGGAGTTGTCATAAAACTTTTGGGCCGCATTATTGGATATTTCGACCCGGTCAGTTTCAATGATGTTCTTGATCGACCAGTTTATAATTGCCTGAGTGGGGGCCTTGGCAAAGATTACATCCGGAGGGGTGACCGTTTTGGCGGTTTTTGAGTAAATGGAACTGAAAAGGACCGCAGCTGATATTGTCAGCAGCACGATAGCGGCCCGCCTGATTAATATCAGTTGTGGGAGCTTTATCTTGCATTGTTTTTGAGTCACATGGTCCAGCTGCGCTGCAATCTTTTGCGTGAAATCCCTTTTATTGAATTGCTTAGGCAGTTTAGGCGACCGGGATAATCGCTGATCTAGCTCTGCTGCGGCTTGATAGAATCTCTTGCAGTTATCACATTTGCCGATATGCAACTGTAGCGATTCAGGCAGGTGCTCGTGATTGTCAAGTGCCTGAGATATTCTCAATTGATAATTAAAACAATTCATTTTTATTGCTCCAATAGCTTTTGCAGGTTTTTGCGAGCCCGAAACAGGTTCACTTTCACCGCTACTTTAGTCTTGCCGATTGTCTGGGATATCTGCTTAATGCTCATCTGTTGAGCATAATGCAGGTAAAGGATATTATACTGGATGGCTGACAGTTTGCCGGCCAGCTGCCACAGTTGATCTTTTTGTTCTTTTTGGTCAAGAGCGATCTCCGGGCCTTCATTGGCTTTGGCGGGCAATTGCTCTAATATCTCATCATTTAATATCATACGCTGATTGCGATAATAATTACTGGTCAGCCGGATGGCGATTGTAAATATCCAGGTCGAAAATTCATAACGATTATCATAACGTTGAATATTTTGCCAGGCTTTGATAAAAGCATCCTGAGCGATATCTTCGGCATCCTGAATCTTACCACAGCGTCCATAAATAAAACCAACTATCCTGGGACTATAACGATCGACCAGAACCGAAAAGCTTCTCTGGCAGCCTTCGGCAGCTTTGCCAGCCAGAGTCTTGTCTGTGCTTTCGGTAAAAGACAAAACCATAGAAGGCTCAGTAATAATGTTTTCGGATATGGCATCGATCATTGCTAAAACTATCAGTATAAAGATAATACAAAAAAATTTGATGCCAAGACAAATGTCCCGGCATCAATTAACCAAATAAGAGGTTAAGGTTTTACTTCTTTTTTACCTTCTGGCACGGCCTGCCGATTTCATTTGTCTGGCTTTTTCGCCTACAACTTTCATATTAGCAATAAACTTATCAGAATCAAAACTAAAATTACAGATTAGTCTGTCGCCATCGGCGGTAATTGTCATGGCATTTAATAAATCCTGTGCTTCTGGCAGTGGGGCGTACATCTTAGCCATTGCTAATATGCCATTGCCCATTTGTGCCATATTAGCTGCATTTTCTGCAGTATTGCATATCGCTTCCATTTTCATAAATACTTTGCCATTGCTTTCACCAGCTACAACTGTCATTTTATTGACATTTTGCATCATGTTTGGCTGGCCTTGAGGTCGACTTTTGCCTTTTGGCATTTCGGTAACGGCAGCAGTGAAAATGGTGCCAGCTGGAAGATTTGCCAGGTTATTAGCAATTTCCGAATTTGTCGCATTTTTGGCATTTCTTTTACGGTCAATTACATCCAGGGTTTTCTCCATTAAATCCTTTTGCTTGGTGACCAGCATATATTCCTGAGAGATATAGCATACCAGAAATGCCTTGTATTTGGCCTGTTCGGTGCAATTATAAATGGTGTGGCGACCATAATATGATTCGGTCCATGCAACTTTATCCATGACGGCATCACCGATTTTGTCGACATCGAAAAAGCCCCGGGCAATGATCATGCCGCGTTCTTCCTGGAAATTATCACCAAAAATGGTGATTGACTGAAGATCTTCAGGCAGATTCAGACCGGTTTTATCATTGATTTTGTCCATGGCCCGGAGGAAATCAGCATATTTTGCATCATTCTGGCAAATTCGATACATTTCAGTATTGCCAATCGCTCCAATATCGATATGGGCTATCCATTTGGTATCCTGCGGGATTTCATTTAATGGTACAGTCGCCAGCAGCGGACTGCAAAAGCCCAGTAATAACAACATACATAATAATTTAGTTTTCATAATTTGCTCCTGGAAAGATTTTTTAGGTTAATAATTGGGCTTTTGGCCCGCCAATCGGTAAATGATTTACAATTGTTATACCCCAGAAAACAGATATGGTTACAATTAATTTACCGTAATATCTAAAAAATTAGATTTTAACAGCAATGCCTTCCCTTAACGGATGGCAAAACTGTACATTTAAGGACTAAAAGGTGGTTTTATGCCTAAAAAACCAGTTTCCATAGTTATGGCAATGATCCCCATAGCTCTGGGGATGACTCCCGGCGTTATGGGAACGACTCCCATAGCCCTGTAGATGCCTCCCGGCGTTATGGCAATGACTCCCATAGCTCAGTAGAAGCCCCCCAGTGTTATGGCAATGCCTCCCATAGCTCTGGAAATAAGCCCCAGAGTCCTGTTGATAAGTCTCAGGACGTGGAACTTTATGATTTCGCTGATGTTTTGAAGATAAGTAAAGACTTAAGTGGCATTAGAATTAGCATTTACCGCCGCAGGTAAACACCCTAACTAAAAATCAGAAACCTACTGCCAAAAACCATAATAGTAAATTAAACAGATCTGCGAAAATCAGTGATAATCCTTTAGAATCTGTGACTAATATCTTATTTTCACTCCGTGTCCTGTTCTTATATTTTTCCCATCTTACCTGATAAATTTATCTCTTTACATTGATGCTTTACAATTATAATATATCACTAAAACTGACCAGTAAATACTTTAGTTTTTAACTTTATTAAATGGGAGCCTTAATCATGAAAATTCATAAATCCACAATATTTATTATCTTTATAATAGCTTTTATCGGCGCCATAGTAATGACATTCACCGGCAACTCCGTCAATAAAATCCGACCTGCCGATCTTATTGTTAAAAAACATCTGGACCAATACAATGAACAAATCGGCCCGGCTCTTCCCATACCGGCTCCCCAAACTGAATTTCTTCGTTCACTTGAGCCGACCGTCCATACTGATACCGAGCTGCGTTTCGATTTCAAATCAGCTCCCAAAGACGAAATTCAAGCTTCCCAGGTCGCCTATACCGTTGAAAAACTCAACCTTGATTTATTGCCAACTGATGGGCCCTATGTCCTGCCAATAGCGATTGGAATTGCACGTGAAAATAATCCATCCGCTGAGATTATCGAAAAATGGGCTGATAATTCTGGCACACAAATTAAATATTCTTATTATGACCTACAGGGAAACATCCTTCCCGAAGAAAAACTGCCTCTCAATCACCATCGCAAGTCACGTTGGATTCAACGTAATCGTTCAAGCATTCAAATAGTGTATGAAGTTCACAATCTTGACCACCCCCGGCATGTTGGCTCGGAACTCTATGATGTCGCAACCCTGGCCCCCTTGAACAATGGCTCATCCTGGTCTCATCGATTTGAAAATCCTTATGAAGTTTCTCATAACATGAATGTATATCATCCAGTTCAGATGCGTTGGCTCGTCGATATCGCCCATGGGCCACGCCAGCAAATCGATATCCCTCTTAAAAAAAATGCCGAAGCCATTTTGCCCGATGTTTTTATTCGCATTTTGACCGATCCATTTATTGCCTATTCTAATAGTTCTTCCTGGGGGAATGAAAGTGTGGAATATCGTTTCGATGTTGACTCCAATCATAAACAGCAATGCATAGCCGTTGGCATGACACCCAAAAGCATGGGCCATCTGGTCACTGCCCAGTTCCTCGATAAAGACAGCAATCCCATCGGCAGTGAAACAAGCATTTATGGTAATGATTATGTCGACCTGCTTTCCAATTATACAAAGCACAAAGCAGAATATTTGCGCATATACCGTTACGCTGGCGTGAAACGCTTCATTGTCGACATTGGCACCTTGCCGGATACCCCCAAACAAAATGACAATATTGTCGACCTTATGGAAGTCAATATCCCCTTTGTCTATCTTGAGTATGCCCGGGATGCTGAAGATATAATCAAAGGTGCCACTCAGCTGGATTTTTACTTCAATAATATCCCGCACGATACCTTAATGCCGCAAACTCAATACCAAAACACCACCCCTACGAAATTACTGGAAGAATTGCAGACTCTGTCCCCGTCTGATGCTGAAATTGTTGTCGATACTAACCAAGGCCAGATCAAACTTGTAAAACCCCGAACCATGGAACAAATAATTATCGACTGGCTAAAAAATCCATTCAAATAGCTTTGGTAGCATTAGGCTAAGCAGGATGGGCTCCGCCCATGCTGATAAAAATTATATCGCGATAGCGATACCAATTATTATGCATTGTTTCACTTGGCTAAAGTGTTACTGATTTTTCTAAAAAACCATCATAAACCACTGGGTTTTCAGGGTGGCTGTGCCAACTAAAAATCAGATACCAACTGTCAAAAACCATAATAGTAAATTAAACGGATCTGCGAAAATCAGTGATAATCCTTTAGAATCCGTGACTAATATCTTATTACCACTGACATTAACCAAATAGTTGTTTCTTGTGACTAAAGTGTTGCGATTATTTCTATCATCTGGTCAATGCCATGTCACGCCAGGGTTCCGGATGTACTGATGGTCCGCATAATTTACTTTCTCCGGTGATAGAAGCCGTTTCGATATAATCAGCGCCTTTAGCCGCCAGTTTTCGCGCGGTCATTTCGTCTTCTATATCATTTTCAGAAAAATCTATCGCATCAGAGAGAATCGATACCTTTTTATCACGTTTTAGAAGACCCAGAGCGGTATATTTCATTACATCATTTAGACCAATACCAAATAATACAAATTCATCCGCTTTGAGATTGGTCAGCAGCCTGTCCGCCCTTGGCAATGCAAAAGGATCATTTTCACGAATGTTAAAAATAATCTGGCGATATTCCCGCAGAATATTTTCGGGAATATCCGTGCAGGATTCAGGACAAAATGTTTTGTGGCAGGGCAGCATTGTATACCGTATCTTTTTTTGGCCCGGTGTACCTTCCACGCAGATATCATCTTCACAAATATCTGGAGTTTTAGCCAAAGCTATTGAGATGATGGGTACATTGTGCACCCGGCTCCAGGCCATTATTCTGCGAATTTTATGGAGAATTTCCTTATGATCATGGCCATTGCCATAAATCAGATCATATTGAGTCTGAATGTCGATCAGCACTCGGCGAAATCTTCTTCTAAATAGATACTTACCCATAATTTCATTTTCCTGTAAGTAAAACCTTTTTTATACGCTATGGTTTGCATCGGCATTTTATACATCCAACTAAAGCCGTTGGCCTTCCTAAAATTATAGCAATGCCAGCACTGCTCTTGCATTAGTTACAGATTTTGATTATTATAATGCACTTTTGAATTTATAACAGGAGCGATAAATTGGAATTAACTGATAAAGATATAGCCGTAGATTTAGATAAGTGTAGTCAGCCCATGGACTTACAAGATTTATTCCCAAATCCCGGCCCGGTCGAAATTGAAATAGGATCAGGCAAGGGGACTTTTCTGGTTCATCAGGCAAAAGCTAATTTAAATATAAATTATTTAGGAATTGAGTGGGCCAGCAGATATTATCGGCACAGCTGTGACCGTCTGGCACGTTGGAAACTCTCAAATACCAGGATGCTGCGAGCCGATGCCCGTGATTTTATCCGTGATTATGTCAAGGATTCCTCTATTGAGGCTCTGCACATTTATTATCCAGACCCATGGCCCAAAAAACGCCATAATAAACGCCGTTTTTTTGCTCAGGATAATATGCTGGAGGTAATTCGATGCCTGAAAACAGGTGGCCAATTACGGGTAGCCACCGACCATGAAGAATATTTCCAGCAAATGCAGGAAGTGCTGCTCAAAGATCAGAAAATCGCTTCCTGCTTTCAAAAAATCGACTTTTGCCCGGCAGAAGGTGCTAAGGATGGCGAATTAGTCGGTACTAATTTTGAACGCAAATATATTCGGGAAGGACGCAACAGCTATAAAATCGCACTTTCAAAACTATAATTTCTTGCATTAACTGAAAAAGCATTAATTTCTACTTGAAATACGCCGATACTGATATATGTAAATTGGCAACATATATATCTGGGGGGATTTATCGTGCCCGATACCAAAATATACAGCTTAGAAGCCACCAAAAACCGTATGGTTAAGGTTGTAGGCATTTCTGAAGCTAAAAGCAGTTCTGACCAGGCAGTTACCCTTGTTACTTATGCATTAGGATCATGTGTCGCAGTATCTATCTGGGATTCAAAAGCAAACGTTGGCGGGCTTTGGCATTTCCTTTTGCCAGAATCGCCCGAAAATATCGATAATCCTCTCAAATACGCTGATAGTGGCTTAGATATGTTTCTAGAACAATTCCAGGCAAAAGGGGGCGATTTACGCTTAGCGGAAGTTAAACTTATTGGCGGAGCGAAGGTTCTGGCCAATTCTTCTAATGATATCGGTACTCAAAACGTTAATTCTATCACAAATGAATTGCATCGGCGTAATATCAAAATTAAGGCCTGCGATATAGGCAAAGCTAATAGTCGTACAGCTATGTTGCGGGTTGATGATGGATCAGTTACTATTCGCAGCCGTAAAAATATCAGTCAAATCTAATCAGCATTTCTTATACAAATTGGGATTACCAAAAAGCAACCGATTGCGCATTTTCAGGGAAATTTTACAATCATAACAGTCCCGAAAAAGCAGTTTATCTACCAAAAAGTCATTAAAAACCCCATTTTTACCAAAAATATCAAAAAAATGACATGAAAATATGTTGCAAAAAAACAACATAGGGGTAAAAACTCTCGGTGGCCATACCTTTTAGGGTGTCTAATTTTAATGGTAGAATACATTGACAAAAGGCAGTTTATGTACTACAATAATTTTATTGTTTAACAAATTTGGCAGTGCCAGCAAGCGGGAGCTTATAAACTATAAAGTCAGGATAGTACAATGAAGTTCTTCAACAAGTGTATCAAGTTTATATTATTAATCTGGACAATTTTTATTATATCAGGAGCTACCTGTCTGGGACAATATTCCGGCGGCACAGGCACCGAGGCAGACCCTTACCAGATAGCTACCGCAGAAGATTTGATAAGATTGGGAAACACCACTGAAGATTATAATAGCTGTTTCATAATGACAGCGGATATTGATCTGGCGTGTTATGAATTCACACAAGCGGTTATCGCACCGGATGATTCGACGGAATCTGGGTTGCAAGGGTCAAAATTTACTGGAAGTTTTAATGGCAATAATCATACAATTAGCAACTTAACCATTGATGGCTCTGGCAATGATTGTGTAGGATTATTTGGTATGCTTTATGAAGCACAGGTGAGTCATTTAAATTTGAAAAATGTCGATATACACGGCAGTAAGGAAACTGGCGGGTTAGTTGGTATTTTGTACTACAGCCAAATAGAATCTATCTCTGTTTCTGGCCATATTGAGGGAGATACTTATGTCGGAGGTTTGGCTGGCAGCAGTTTTGCTCTTACCTATATTTCTGAAGGCCCAGGCACAATTGCCACTATTAATACTTGTCGTGCCGATGTTAATGTAAGCGGGATTAATTATGTTGGCGGGCTGGTAGGAGATAATAGGAGTTATATTGTCAGCAGTTTTACTAATGGCGTTGTTAATGCTCAAGAATCTTTTGCAGGCGGAATAGTTGGTAGAAATTTGTATTCTACTATAAGAAACTGTTATGCGAAAGCATCTGTTAATGGTAGTCAGCATGTTGGCGGTTTGGCTGGTGTCAATGGCGGGCATTTCGAAAAATGTTATACAACCGGTGATATTAGTGGTGATAATTCTGTTGGGGGCATGGTTGGTGCCCTTAGTTCTTTTCCTTATGGTGATAACCCAACACTTACTGCTTGTTTTTGGGACATTCAAACTGGTGGTGTTGCTCAGGGTGTGGGTAATATCGCAGGGAGTATTAGCTATGGCAAAACCACCGCCGAGATGCAAACTCTTTCAACCTTTACTGATGCGGGTTGGGATTTTGTTGGCGAGACGGATAATGGTATAAAAAATATATGGCTCCTGCCAGATGGCGATTATCCGCAATTGCGTAATATTACTTATTCGGGCGGTGTTGGTAGCTCTGCAGATCCTTATCAAATATCTACAGCCAGAGATATGATTGATTTGGGCTATAGTGTTAAAGATTATGATAAGTGCTTTATTATGACTTCTGATATAGATATGGGCGATTATGATTTTGACAAGGCATTGATTGCACCGGGTTTTTATGAAGATTATGAATTTGAAGGTGAAAAATTTACTGGTTCTTTCGATGGCGATGGCCATATTATTCATAATTTGACCATCAATGCCCCACAAGACAATTGTGTCGCTTTGTTTGGTAGTATTGGCAACGGTGCTGAAGTCAAAAAGCTGGGCCTGATAAATGCCAATATTACGGGTGGCAATATTGTAGCTGGTATGGTCGGATATATTTACGAATCTACCTGCAATATTGATACGGTTAATAGAGTGAATAATTGTTTTGTTACAGGCAAAATAACAGGTACTTATGTTGTGGGTGGGCTGTTGGGTTCTATCAATTATTGTGCCATCATAGAACACAACTATAGCACAGCAAGAATTATTGCGGAAAATTATGCTGGTGGTCTAATCGCAACAAACAGTAGTTCCCAATCAGCAGCCGGATTTTGGGACAGTCAAACCAGTCAATGTGATGATTCTGATGGAGGTATCGACAAAACCACTGAACAGATGCATCAGAAGGCAACATTTACCGATGCTGACTGGGACTTTGAAAATATCTGGGCTATCAATGATGGATTTAGCTATCCATATTTCATAGCTTCGCAGCCCAAATTTAAGCTGGATATTGAGGTCAAAGGCTCAGGGTCGGTTTTATTTGAACCCGCACCGGTTAATGGCTGTTATGTTCCTGGAACAGTTATTACTTTAACCGCTGATGACACTGGAACTTTTGGTATGAAAGGTTGGCAGGGTGTTCATTTGGCCGATGGCCTTGTCGCTACAGTAATAATGGATAGTGACAAGACAATTTTAGCTGATTTCTGGATTACTATTGAGATTGATTCATTAGAGTCACTGGCTAAAATCGGCAATGACCCGAATTATCCGCTGGATGAACATTATATCCTTACTGCTAATATTGATGCTTGGCAAACCGCGAACTGGAACGATGAAGAAAGCGATGAAGAAATATTGGAAGGGTTTGAACCTATGCTGACTGGGACTTTGAAAATATCTGGGCTATCAATGATGGATTTAGCTATCCATATTTCATAGCTTCGCAGCCCAAATTTAAGCTGGATATTGAGGTCAAAGGCTCAGGGTCGGTTTTATTTGAACCCGCACCGGTTAATGGCTGTTATGTTCCTGGAACAGTTATTACTTTAACCGCTGATGACACTGGAACTTTTGGTATGAAAGGTTGGCAGGGTGTTCATTTGGCCGATGGCCTTGTCGCTACAGTAATAATGGATAGTGACAAGACAATTTTAGCTGATTTCTGGATTACTATTGAGATTGATTCATTAGAGTCACTGGCTAAAATCGGCAATGACCCGAATTATCCGCTGGATGAACATTATATCCTTACTGCTAATATTGATGCTTGGCAAACCGCGAACTGGAACGATGAAGAAAGCGATGAAGAAATATTGGAAGGGTTTGAACCTATTGGCGTATATACCGAAAGTGCCATTAACCCTTTTAATGGGATTTTCGATGGGCAGAATCATATTATAACCGGTCTTAATATTCATCGTCCTGATAGAGATTATGTCGGTTTGTTTAGCTGTATTGGCACCGATGGCATAGTTAAAAATCTGGGGCTGGTTGATACAGCCATAACAGGAAATTATTGTGCTGGTAGTGTCGTTGGAATTAACGGTGGAGTTGTTAGTCATTGTTATGCAGATGGTTTTGTGGGTGCGGCAATTTATCCTGCCGGTTTGGTAGGGGAAAATTATGGGTTTATCAGCAATACTTTTGCTACCGGAACAGCCAAAGCAACAAACTATGGTGCAGCAGGATTTGTTGGAATAAATAATGCTTCTATTGCAACGAGTTATTCCACAACAAAGGTCATAGGCAATGGTGGTGGATTTATCGGCAGCCAATCTTCTTCGGCAACAGTAATTGATTGTTACTGGGATGTTTATTTGAGTGGTAAAAATAATTCTGCTGGTGGTGCAGGTAGATATATTGGGCAAATGCTACAGCAGACTAATTATCCAAACTGGGATTTTGAAAATACCTGGGAAATTCTGGAAAACAGGAGTTATCCATACATTAAGGATATGGTGCCAACTTATAAACTAACAGTAACAGTTGATGGGCCAGGTCAGGTGATCATCTCTCCTGAATCTGATAATGGCCGCTATGCTCCCGGAACCCTTATTAGTTTAAGGGCGATATCAGGAGATGTCCCTTGTGTATTTATCGAATGGCATGATTTTAAGGAAAATCCTCAGACTTTTGTTTATGTAGGGACGAGTAGTGAGTTTGTTGCAAAATTTGCCCCAGCTATTGGGATCGATACTCTGGCTACACTGGCTAAAATTGGTAATGACCCTTCATACCCTTTAGATGGCACCTATGCCCTTATGTGTGATATTGATGCCAGAGAGACTGCCTATTGGAATGATGAAGGGACTGATGATACTATTCTGGAAGGTTTTAAGCCTATTGGCGATTATATCAATATGTTTACCGGTAGTTTTGAGGGTTGGGGACATACAATAAAAGGGCTTACAATTAATCGGCCAGACACCAATTATGTGGGTTTATTCGGCTGTGTCCATGGCTGGCCTTACGTAGTTAGAAATCTTGGTATTGTTAATGCAAATATAACTGGCAAAGCTGGTGTTGGCGCTGTTGCAGCTTTTAATGCTGGCAGCATTAGTAATTGCTATGCAACTGGCCAAGTAGCAGGCAACTGGGGTATAGGTGGTTTAGTTGGTGGCAATAATGGTGGCAGTATATATGATAGCTATGCCTTCAGCTCGGTATCAGCAGTTACTCATACGGCAGGAGGACTGGTAGGATTAAACGAAGCGGGGATATACAATTGCTATTCTATCGGCACTGTCATTGGCACTGAAAAAGTTGGGGGACTGGTGGGTTCTAATAACGGCGGTGTTATGGGTTCGGGTTGGGATGTTGAGACTAGTGGTTTATCGGTTTCAGCGGGTGGTATTGGTGTTGGGACTGGGCAGCTGCAGGATTCGGCGGTATTAATTGGGGTTGGTTGGGATTTCGTTGGTGAGACTGAAAATGGGGAAGAAGATATTTGGCGGATGCATTCGGGTAAGGTGAGTTATCCGCGGTTGTGGTATCAGGTTGATATTGCTGGTGATATGGCTGGGGGAGATGGAGTTGATCTGGAGGATTTGGCCGAGTTGGCTATTGGGTGGCTGGATAGCGATGGTTATGATATGGGTGATTTGATTAATTTGGCAGGTCATTGGCTGGAAGGAAAATAGAATGAGTACTGATGAAAATGAAATAACAAAACTGGTTACGATTGCCAACTTTAATGAGCCAGTGAATGCGCATATGTTGTGCAATATGCTTGAAGCTCAAGGGGTGGCGGCTTTTATTGCAGATGAGAATATGGCCGGGGCCTATGGCTCGATAGGCTCTTTTATCAGCGGGGCAAAGGTTCAGGTAAGGGAATCTGACCAGCAGCAGGCATTGGAATTAATGCAAGAGTTTGAACAGACCAGAGAATTAGCCAGAGAGCAGGCTGATAAGCTTGATTTGAAATGCCCAAAATGCAAGTGCGATAATGTGGTTGAAGTTAATACCGGTTATAATTATATACCAATAGCTCAAATAGTTTTGATAGTGATAACTTTGGGGATGTTCTGGTTTTTAGGTTTTGTTGATAAAAGAAAATGTTATCAATGTCGCAATTGCATGTATCAGTGGTGGCAAAAGCAACCGTTGAGTTTCGCTAAATAATCAGCATGGAATCGCCATAGCTGTAGAAACGGTACTTTTCCCCGACGGCTATTTTATAGGCGTCCATGACGCGTTCTTTGGTTGAGAAGGCGCAGATCAAGGCCAACAGGGTTGATTTGGGCAGATGGAAATTTGTTATGATGCCATCGACGACTTTGTATTGATAGCCGGGCATAATAAAGAGTTTGGTGCTGCCAGAGGCGGGTTGGATATGGCCATCGGCTGCGACGGATTCTAATGTGCGGACAGATGTGGTGCCAACGGCGATGATGCGGCCACCAGAATCTATTGTGCTATTGATGATGTCGGCATTGGTCTGGTCTACGTCGTATTGTTCGCTGTGGATTTCGTGGTCTATGAGATTATCAACGGAGACGGGTTTGAAGGTTCCCATGCCAACGTGGAGGGTGACTTTTGCGATTTTTATGTCATTGGCTTGCAGATCAGATAGAAGTTCGTCGGTGAAATGCAGGCCAGCGGTAGGTGCAGCGACCGAGCCGGGACTTTGGGCATAGATGGTCTGGTATCGATTACGGTCGTGGTTTTCACTCTGAGAGGTGTAATTGCGATGGATATAGGGTGGCAGGGGGGTAACGCCATTTTCGGCGAGAATTTGCAAATGGGGCTGATCTGATAGATTTTGCAATAGCCATTGGCCCTGATCCAGTTTTTCAATGACTTTTAGCTGGGCAGGTTTTGGAGGTTGCTGATCAGCTAAGGTATTTATAATTTCGATGGTTTCCCCGATTTTGAGTCTGGAAGCGCCTTTTAGCAGGGTTCTCCACAGACCATCGGGATTTATTTCAAGAAAAAGCCCTTCTATCTTGCCTCCGGTAGCTCTTTGAACATAGAATCTAGCGGGGATAACCTTTGTCTGGTTAAGGACCAGGCAGTCTCCTGGCATTAGATATTGTTTGATATTGAAGAATTTTTTATGTTGAATCTGGCCTTCCAGGCGTGGTAGGACCAGTAGTCTGGACTGGCTACGCTGGTCAAGGCCTTGTTGTGCTATGAGTTCATTGGGCAGGTAAAAATCTAGTTCATTGGTTTTCATGGCCAAGAGATTATCAGACCTGAGCATTTTGACAAAGGAAAAATTTTATATTTTAGTGTAGTAAGTTGTTTAATCTGGTCAGAAAAGTGATATTTTATGACTTGATTTTTTCCGATAGTATAGATAGCATCAAGAGTTAGCACAAAAGAGGAATTGTTATGTCAGATTTATTTCATGTTTTATCCGATAAAATTAAAAAAATGGAGCGGGAGGCTGTCATGCATGAGCTATTGCATTTTGATGGCCAATTTAAGCTGGATTATACCAAAGATTATCTGGAGACATTAGCAACTGGGAAGCTTCGGCATATTCTTTTAGCGGCAATGCTTCAGAAGCTTGAACCAACGGTCAGGCATTATTCATAACAATCTCATTTCCAGCCTATAAACAGGTTTTTTCCAAAATAGCAAAAATAAAACTCCGCATATTTGCATATCCAGTTATTATATATTACCTTTAAGATGTAATTAATGATCGTAAAATGTTATACGATTAAAGCTGAAATTTACGAGGTATTAAACAGTACAAAGAGACTTTCCTGATCCATTATTGTCAATGCCCAACGCGGTGCTGGCGCCAATGCCCAGAGCAAGGTATGGACCGGAAGCCTACAAATTTACCTTCACTGAACCTCGATAATTATAGGGCCATGAGCCCAGAGGCTCTTCCTGGACGCAGGGAGAGCTTTTTTTTTTTGCGCATTTTGCTGGCAAGGCGAACTATAATGATATTGTTGACGTAAATTATGAGTAGCTATAAATTTCTGTTCTGAAAAAAGAAAGAAGGTTGGATATGCTATGGAAGTTAAACTGGTGAAATGGAGTCATGCCTGGGAGCAGGAATTTGAAGATGAAAAATGTCTGCTTATGGAGAAATTAGGGAATTACATTATCGATATAGATCATGTAGGGAGTACATCGATAAAAGGGATAATGTCTAAGCCGATTATTGATATAACGGTTCAGAGTGAGATTTATCCTCCAACTAAAGAAGTATTAGAGATTCTTGGACGGCTGGATTATCGGCATGAAGGTGCCGGGGGTTTTCAGGGGCAGTACTGGTTTGTAAAACATAGGCCGGTTACTCATCATCTGCATTGGTGTCCGGTGGCGGGTATAGTAGTGAAAAGGCAATGCGCCTTTAGAGATTTGCTTAATGCCGATAATGATTTGGCACTGCAATATCAGGCGTTAAAACAGGATCTAGCCCGACAGTTTCCCAACGATACTCATAGATATACCCAAAGGAAAAATTCTTTTATTGAGAAGGTATTGGTTAGGGCTGAAATGGGTGTATAACTATTTTTTTGTGTTTAATCTGGGCTGGGTTTTGTATAGATAAATGAGTAATCCCAAGCCAATTAAGACTGAGAGTATCCCTAGATTTTGGGATATTGTGAAGCCGGTTTTTTCTATCGGGTTGTCGGCGCGGAGTGATTCCAGGATAAACCGGGCGATACCATACCAAATCAGCATGGCTGCGGTTATCATGCCATGGAATTTTTTACGGCGCATTAACAGCAGTAAAACTCCGGCAGCAAGCAGGCCATTGATTGTAGAATAAATCTGGGTGGGGTGAATCGGGTGCATTTTGTAGCAGCCACATTTAAGGTCATGCAATTGTTTTTCTGGCAGTTCAGATGGAGCAATTGGGTATCTGACTTTATCATTATTTTCATCATAGCCAGATTGATAATATTCTTCGGGCAATTCCAGCAATGGACCTTTTCCAGGTCGCCTTTGTGGGTCAGAAACTAACTGATGATAGAAAGGGTGGCTGTATTGAGGTTCTTTATTTTTTTGTTTACCGGGTGCGTTGTCTGTGCGATAATTGATAGCCGGGAAAGTAATAGCCCAGGGTTTGTCGGTGGTAGCGCCAAAACAGCAGCCATTCATTAAACAGCCTACCCGTCCAAAAGCCAGACCTATCATCAAAGCGGGAGCTAATATGTCAAAGAATTTCAAAACGGATTTTTTCAGTTTTCTGAAATAGAAGAAAGCGAAAATTATCGTAGCAATAACGCCACCGAGAAATTCGAGTCCACCTTTCCATACCATGAAAAATTCTATGAAGCTGTCATACTCTTGATGATGATGAATAGCGTGGAAAAGTCTGGCGCCACCAACACCACAAAGCATTGCCCATAGAGCAAAGTTCATAATGATTTCAGGGTTTTCATTTTGTTTTTTAGCCAGATGCCTGGCGAGCATGACAGCAAAAACAAAACCTAAAGCCATCATGGTGCCATAGCTTTGGATACTGATGTTTAGAAACGGTATGGTGAATAATTCTGGCAGCATAATAAGTCAGAGGTCTGATCGTAATCCTTATGGGTGATATGATGTAAGCGTAGTGATTTTGTTGTTTTGGTCTACGATAGCGACCTTTGGCTGGTGGGTTTGAGCTTCATCTGGGGTCAAATTAGCAAAAGCCATAATTATGACCAGATCACCAGCACTGACCAGATGGGCAGCGGCGCCCATGACACCAATTTCTCCAGAGCCTCGTTCAGCCGGTACGACATAGGTTTCGTGTCGGGTGCCATTAGTGACATTTGCGACAAGGACGACTTCATTGGCGATAATTCCCACTGCGTCCATAAGATCGCGGTCGATAGCAATGCTACCAACGTAATCAATGTTAGCGGCAGTTACCGTGGCACGGTGGATTTTAGATTTTAATAGTTTAAGTTCCATGTAAATTTATAGTCTAGGATAGCTTGAAAGTTTTAGTTTAATACAAACGTTGTATTTTAGCGATTTTAATCTTTTGGGTCCAGAACAATGTTGTCAATAAGCCTGGTATTGCCGATATAAACAGCTAAGGCAAGCAGTGCGGGTCGGTCAATAGTATCCAGTTCATGCATTAAGTCCTTGTCAACAATAGAGATATAGTCAATTTTGGCCAGAGGCTGCTGTTGAATCATTTTTGAGAGTTTATTAATAATATCTTGAGATTTTATCATACCGCCAGCAAATAATTTCTGGCCAAGCTGCAAAGCTTTATTAATTACGAGTGCCTGAGTTCTTTGTTCGCCGGATAGATAACGATTTCGGCTGCTCATGGCCAGGCCATCAGGTTCGCGGATAATAGGGCAGCCTATGATGTCGATAGGGAAGTTCAGGTCCGAGGCCATCTGGCGGATGACCGCGAGTTGCTGGGCATCTTTCTGGCCGAAGAAGGCTTTGTCAGGCATAAAAATATTGAATAATTTAGCGACGACGGTACAGACACCCTGAAAATGACCATCGCGGGTGGAACCACAGAGGGTTTTGGTTAATTTGTCAACATTGACCCAAGTGAAATTAGCGGTGGGGTAGATTTCTTTGGAGGAAGGGGCAAGAATAAGGTCGGCCCTTTCTGATTCGCATAAATTAATGTCATTATCGAGGGTTCTGGGGTATTTATCGAGGTCTTCATTGGGGCCAAACTGGGTAGGATTGACAAAAATGCTGACGGCGACATAATCACAAAGTTTTTTTGCCTGTTGAATCAGGGAAAGATGGCCATCGTGCAAAGCGCCCATGGTAGGGACCAGGGCGATAGATTTTCCTTGTTGGCGTGCGGTTGCGATTTCGTTTCTGGTTTGGTTGATGGTATTAACGACTTTAATATTCAAGGTGAATATCCTTATTATTGATCATATTGATGATAAGCTGTACATCCTGGTCACAGCGGACATCGTATTTACTGCAATCGATATATAGCCGGGGTTTATTATACTTTTCAAAAAATATCTGGTAGGCATGGTCAAGCTTGGAAAGCCAACTGGGGCAAATTGATTGTTCGAAGCCACGAGCCCGGCTTTTGATGCGAGCCAGGCAATTTTTAACAGTATCATGGAGGTAGATAACAATATCAGGTTGGGCTATATAGTTTATAACAGCTTTTTCAACTTGATTATAGGTAGCCATCTGGGTGTCATCGAGGTTAAGAGAGGCAAACAGGCGATTTTTATCGAAGACATAGTCACTAATACAAATATGGTGTTTTTCCAGTTCGGTAACATTAAGTTGTTTGGTTCGTGACATAAGGAAGAATAATTCCGAAGCCAGCGCTACGCCATGGTCGCCCTTAAACTGTTGATCCAAGAATGGATTCTGGTCATATTCTTCCAGAATTAGTTGGGCGTGATATTTTTCTGATAATTTACGTGCCAGAGTGGTCTTGCCGACACCTATGATTCCAGCTATGCTGATAAGTTTAGGTTTTAACATATATTTTCACCTAAGATCCTGAAGGATTTGGCTAATGGTTTTGTTTGATTCGGGGTGTATAGCATCAGGGGCTATCTGGGCCAAGGGTTCAATAACAAATAATCTTTGATTCATCAGGGGATGAGGGACCTTCAAATTGGGCAGATCAATAATATGGTCATTGAAAAGCAGGATGTCAAGATCAATAGTTCTTGAACCCCAATGATCCTGTCTTTTGCGTCCGAGCTTGTTTTCAATATTTAATAATAACTCCAAAAGTGTCGTTGGTGGCAACTGACATTTAATCATAACAGCACCATTAAGGAAGTTGCTCTGGTTTTCTGGGCCACCCACAGGTATAGTTTCAAATAATTCTGACATTTTCAGAAGAATGATACCCGGGGTAGCTTCGAGTATAGCTAGAGCTTTATTGATATATGCGGCCCGGTCACCAATATTACTGCCTATGCCAATATAAACGATGGCAGTATCGGAGAATTTATCAGAATGATTCATTTAATTATCTCGTTTAAAATTATAGTAAAAGCATTAAGCTTAAGGTTATAAATTTTGATTTTTTTTCTAGCGTCGTGCATTCCTGCAACAATTTCAATATCGCCAGTGGGTATTTTAAGTTTTTTGGCGAGAAAAGCTATTAATTGTTTGTTGGCTTTCCCTTTTTCCGGGGCAGCAGCGATGTTGATTTTGAGGGAATTGCCCAGCAGACCCGCAATTTTGTTTTTGGAGCTTCCAGGTACGATCTTGACTGGGAAAGTAATGGAATTATTATTATGTTGGATATCAAGCGACATACAAAATATATACATTGAGAAAGGGTTTTGAGCAATGAAAAAGATGCGGTTTTATGGTAGGCCCATAGGGGTTGGTGCATAAAAAAGAATAAATCAAGAAAATATTTCTTGCAATTGTTTATTGTAGACCAGATAATAACGGAACATTATGTTTATAGGCGCCATTGTGTGCCAAATGATCTTTTAAATCTGATATATATACAAGCAGGAGCCGATATGGGACCGACCTTAAGTTCTTTAGTTGAACTTCAGGCAGTAGAACAAAAGCTGCGAACTACATTAAATAAACTGAACAAAGGTAAAAAAGCTATCCTTCGTCAGCAACATTTAATTAATCAATTTACTGAAACACTGCAAGCCAAGCGTGAGGAAATCAAGCAGACCAAGATGCATTATGACAGACTTGACCTTGATTTGAAGACTCGCGAAGAAGAAGTAGCTAAACTTCGGATATCGCTTAATTCAGCGAAGACCAATAAGGAATACAGTGCGGTTCTCACTCAGATCAATACTACCAAAGCTGATACATCGAAATTAGAAGACCAGATGTTAGCATTGATGAGTCAATTGGAAAGTGATCAGGCTGAATGCACTGAACTAGAAGGAAAAATTGCTCAGTGCAATGAAAACCTGGAAAAACTTCAGGCTAAACTGACTGAAAATCAAGATGATATTCAGAGTGAAGTTGATGTTTATAAAAAGGGTTATGATGAGAAACTGAAAGCCGTTCCGGCAAAATATCAGGATATGTTTGAGCGATTAGCTGAGCGTTATGAAGGTGAAGTTATCGCAGAAGTTACCCATAGCGGTGGCAAACGCAGCGAACAGAGTTGCTGTGGCTGTTATATGACAGTGCCGCTGGAGGTGGTAAATTCACTTATGGGTTCAAATGATGTGATTTTGACCTGTCCGAGTTGTGGCCGAATTCTGGCGATGCGATAAACAAAAATTAAATTAGAAATTTATAAGCTCCGTGAAATATTGCGGGGCTTTTATTATGGGAATTTTTGCATGTATTTAAGAATTAATGCTGATGGTGGTTCGCGTGGTAATCCCGGACCTGCTGGTGCCGGGGTCGCTATTTGTGACCGTAATGGCAATGTGGTTTTTGAAGGTGGTTTTTATCTTGGCACCCAGACGAATAATGTGGCCGAATATACCGGTTTGCTAAAAGGGCTGGAAACGGCCAAAGAACTGGGCGGGACCGAACTTGATGTCAAACTTGACAGCGAGTTAATTGTCAAACAGATTAACGGCATCTATAAAGTTAAAAATCCGACTTTGAAAACTTTTTATCAGCAAATTTGTCAGCTTATAGGTGAATTTGATAAGGTGAAAGTTTCGCATGTCTACCGTGAAGACAATGCCCATGCCGATGCGATGGCTAATCAGGCGATGGATGCCAGAAGTGATACCGGCGGGTTTAAAGATCCGGTAGTTTTAACGGAAGTTGTTTCGCCGGGAAATTATGCCGGTGAATTAATTGCATTTGCTGATTTGCGGGAAGCAATATCATCATCTCCAGATGGTATTTGCCATAAAGTTCTTTCCGATGCTGAAAATGCTGTTACGGAATTAATCTGCCTGGAACCGGGGAAAACTTATCAGATGAATAAGGCTGCTGGTAAAGCATTTGTAACTGTAATGCGCGGGGCAGGTGAAATAGTTATCGGTTCGACAGTAAAGCCGGTTAAGGTGGGTTGCTGGCTGCAGTTAGCTGGTGTCGAAGGTTTAGTGCTGAATGCCAATGCCGATCAGCAGTTAATTGCGATTGTTACGATATGCGTATAGCGATTATAATAACAGGTTTATATTAAGCACCCTCAAAGTTATATTCGAGGGTGCTTTTTTATATCACTATTTTTTGACAATTGGTGCTTCGGGGAAGATGCCTTTTACGTCTATAGTCAGTATGGATTCATCGCTGTGAGCTTTACTGACGGTGCCTTTAATGGTCATAGCGCTTAAGTTTTTGAACGTATCGGTTTGGGAAATATCCATTTTTTGAGCTTTGCCATTTTCATCGACAATCTGGATTAATGCCATATTGGCTTTTCTTTCTTCAACGGGACTGCAGCAATAATCCCAGGGGGTTTTGCAGTGGTCATCTTCTGCCAGGCATGGGTTTGGATAGGCGGCATCGATAACTTTTGTAGCGGCCAGGCCAGTGATATGGACTTTGCTTTCGCCGCCAACGACGCAGGTAAATACAACTTCATCGCCAACTTTGGCCTGTTTTTGCAGATCGTTGATTGGCTGGACACTATCGGGTTTAGCCGTTAAGGTGATATCTGTAAAAGTGTTAGTTGAGCCGTTGCCAGTATCAATCGTGTCAGTGCCTTCTTTGCCACAGCCGACGATAACAGCTAGTGCCAACACCATTAAACTTGTGATAATTTTCTTCATAGTAACATCTCCTAATTAAATTGAGGTAATAAAAATTTTCTAAACAGCTTTTAATGCCAAAGTTACCGGCATTTTTGTCATATTGATAATAGCGGGACTTGCACCGGCAAATCCTAAAAATAATCCTGAAATCAAACCAATTGCAACCGTCGTGGAATCTACACTGAGACCAAAGGCCCCCATAGAGATTTGTACTGACATTCCATCGATAAAAATCATGCCAAAGATACAGGCAAGTAATGCTCCGCAACAAGAAATTAAAATTGATTCCTGTATCAGGCTTATAGCGATAGCACGGCGGGAAAAACCCAGTGAGCGCAGCATGCCAACTTCTCTATGTCGGGCCGAAAAGGCGGCGTGCATGGTGTTAAGGCCTCCGAACAGGCCACCTAAGGCAATCAGACCAGCGGTAACCCAGATCATTAGCCGGACGGGTTTGTAAAATGAAACCAGCTTTTTATAATATTCTGTTTCTGATATGGCAGCCAGTTCGAGATTATTTCGGCTGGCTGTAAACATTTCGACATCGCTAAGTTCGGCCTGGTCCAGTGTCACAACGACACAGCTATAGCCTTCCCGTTTGGTGGCGATCATAATATCGGTAATCGGGCACCATATTTCGGCATCCATTACCGTGCCAGCAGCGGCGAATTGGCCAGCGATAGTCCAGGTGCGATTGTCAAACCAGACGGTCTGGCCCGGAGTTAATCTTTCGGGGTTCCATCCCATGCGGGCGGCGGTTAATTGACCAACCATTATTTCGTCCTTACCAGCTTCGGGCAGGCGACCATCGATAATATTGATCTGTTCATGGACCAGCAAGGCCGCCGGGGTAAAGCCGCGTATGACAGCGGAACTTTCTTTGGTATCATTTTCATCTTTAAAAATCTGTAAAGCGATATGAACTTCCGGTGAGACATAGTCCATGCCCAGTTTGTTTTTGATTCCGGGAATGCTGGACCGCACGATGCCAGGGACGCTGGCGGACATATCACTGCGTTCGACACTGTCGGTGCTGCCGGCCTGCATGATCATGATATTTTTGTCATTGCCGCTGTTGACTAATGATTTTTCCATGCCCCGGACAAAAGCCGAAGCGGTTAAAACCAATAATACAACCAAAGCGCTGCCACCGAGGCTTAATAGTAACCTCAAGGGTTTTCGGCCCAGATTTCGGACGGCATATTCAAATGGTAATTTACGCATAACATATCTTTCTTATGAGTTAAAAGTTAATAGTGAAAAACTAAAAGTTGCGGTGTTCGCTATGCTCACTTTTAACATATTTTATACTGCTCTGAAGCAGTGGGCTATTTCATTTCGGCTGGCCTGGAAGGCCGGTACGACCCCGGCTAATAATCCCAGTCCAACAGAAATTACCATGCCGGATAGCAGTAGGGTGGTTTCGGCCTGCATCGGGATGCTCTGGCCATCGATACTCATACTGAATTGGCCCCAAAGTAAAATACCAAGGGCGCCAAAGGTGCCAATTATCCCGCCAGCCAATCCAACGATAATACCTTCGATTACAATCATTTGGCCAATCAGAGAGGTATTAAAGCCAAGGGTTTGTAATATCGCATGTTCCTTGACTCTATCTTGCACTGATAGAACAATGGCGTTGCCAACCAGAGCTAAGACAGCAGCTATACAACCCCAACCCAGATAGCGGGTGAAAGAGACCAATCTTATCATATCAGCGGCGGCATAAGCGACAAAGGCTTTTTCTGACCTGGTGGTGGTAGGGTCCTGGTCATGTTTGAAAATAGCGTCGATTTGTGCCGGTACAGTTTTAAGTTTAGTTGAATCAGTTACACCTACATTAAACTGAGTTACGACACCCAGGTCGCCATCGCTACTTTGCTGGATGAAACTGAGATGGCCATAAGCAACATTTTGATCCTGTACTTCATCGGAGTCGATGACACCGGCGACATAGGCGGTGATGCCGGCGGCTTCAAATTTGTCGCCGACTTTCAGACCTCGGCGATTAGCTAGGGTCTTACCGAGCAAAACTGCGTCGGTTCTCTTTTTCCAGTTTTCAATTGAACCGTTAAGAATCTTTAATTCATTTTTGCGAACTGCCAGAAAATCATCCACCGGAACGCCCCTGAATGTGATGACATCCAGGCTGGACCGACAATTACTGACGACAACTTTCATGGGGATAACGCTTTTGACGCCATCGATTTTTTTAATGTCGCTGATGTATCGTTGGGGCATGCGGCTGGTAAAGACGCAGAACCTGTCCTTGCGATAGACCACCAGTGTAGTGTCGTTCGCGTTGATTTCAGTAGCAGCCGATACGCCGCGCTGCATTGCCTGGACGGCAACAAACAAAAACATCGCGACCCCGACACCAGCTAATGTCAGGAATGTCCTGAGACGATGGCGGGTCAGTTGCTTGACGACATATGGTAAAAATTTTAGTGCTATCATAATAATTCACCTCCGTTTAATGGACCATTTGCTCGACGAGTCTGCCTTTTTCAAGGTGCAGGGTCAAGTCGGCAAATTCGGCTGTTTTTGGGTCATGGGTAACCATAATCATGGTTTTACCGAGTTCTTTATTTAGCCTTTGCATTAGCTGCATGATGGCCATAGCGGATTTTTTATCCAGATCTCCGGTAGGTTCATCGGCAACGATAATTTTGGGATCGGTCACGATTGCTCTGGCGATGGCGACGCGTTGTTCCTGACCACCGCTGAGCTGTCTTGGATAGTGTTTGTATCTATCGGATAAGTTAACTAATTCTAAAGCTAATTGAACTTCATTATGTCTTTCTTTGCGGGAAAGATTTTGTAACAGCAAAGGCAATTCGACATTTTCATAGGCTGTCAGGACCGGTACCAGGTTATACAGCTGGAATACATAGCCAATATATTCTGATCGCCATTGAGCCAGTTTGCTGTTTGATAAACCGGTGATGTCATTGCCGCCGATAATCAGATTGCCAAGGGTAGGCCGGTCTATTCCTGCGATTAAATTTAGAAGGGTAGTTTTGCCACTGCCTGATGGGCCCATTAAAGCCAGAAATTTGCCACTTTCGACTTCAAGGTCAACTTCATCTAATGGGCGAATGACATTTTCACCTTTATTATATTCTTTGGTCAATTTTACACAATTTATCTGTGCCATGATGATTATTTCCTATGTATTTTTTGCATCGCTAAGCGATACCGCATTTTTAGTTTTGAACTCGAACTCTTTGGCCTTCCTGAATGTCACCGGGATTAGCTATGACTTTATCGCCGGGATTTAAGCCCTCAATTACTTCAATGTGATCTTCGATTCGATTATCGCCAACAGTGACATTTCTTTTGGCGGCTTTATTGTCGATACTGATAGTCCAGGTGATGGCAGTTGAACCTTGTTTATTTACTAAGGCATTTTCAGGTACAAAAGCATGGACTGTGGCTGCGGGGTTTTCACCTTTTTGGAGTTCCTGTTTTTTGGCGATAAACTTGACTCGGGCCAGCATTTCAGGTTTGATTTCGCTTGTCGGGTCGATGATGGCAACCTTGATCTCCAATGTGTTTTTCTGAATGTCAGCTTCATGGACTATGCGAGTTACTTTGCCCTTGAATTTTTTATCCGGCAAGACATCGACAATTATTTCAGCTTCCTGTTCGACACCGATTTGAGCAGCTTCTGATAAAGGTACATCGACACGTACCTGCACTTTTTGAGGATTATACAAATGCACAATATCGGCTGAGGTTTTCATATCACCTTCGAGCATTACTTTTGTACCGGTGGCGGCTAAGCGTTTCATCACAATGCCATTGACCGGGCTGCGTACATCTGTTCGGTCCAAACTTAATTTTGCCTGGCCAACGACCGCTTCGGCATTTAACACTTCAGCTTTTAATCTGGCCAGCTCAGCCTTGGCAACGGCCAAATTATTGTGTTCGGTGATTCTTAATTTTCTATGCTGTTGGGCAGCTTTGGAATCTGCCTGGCATTGCTGGATATAGTTTTCAGTTGCGGTGATTTGCTGCTGACTGGCAGCGACGGTGGCCTTTTGGGCATCACGTTTGAATCCGGTTTGGGCGATCTGGCTTTTGGAAACCGAGCCTTCACCAACTTTGATTAATCTTTCGTATTGGTCTTGAATCTCCGCCAGTTTGGCTTTTTGAATGAGGAGTTCAGCTTTGTTTTTTTCAAGATCAACCTGAGCTTCCTGTAGTTTAGCCTGGGCTACTGATACGGCGCGATCCTGTTCGATAGGATTATCCCAGTTGCTTTGGGCAGTTGTAAGCATCGCTTTAGCAATATCAAGCATTGCCTGTTTTTGAGCCAGCATTGCATTGGCTTTATCCAGTGTAAATTTAGCATCGTCATCGATAAGTTTTGCTACAATCTGATTAGCTTTGACCTGCTGGCCTTCCAGCACGAGGACTTCTTTAACCACCCCTGGGGTAAGAGCTGGTACATAGGTAGCAAAAGGGTCAGGTTCGACCCAGCCGGGGGCCTGAACGGTCACGGTGCCCACGCTTCGAGTAACGGCCCGGCCTACAACTTCAGCTGTCTGTACCGGTTTTGCAGGTAAGATACTGTCTCTTGCTGACCAGGCTAATAAGCATATGCAAGCAAGGATGATGGCGATCGGCAGGCCATATCGCCGAAAAACCTGCACTTTAGGCTCTGGGATTATATTTGAACTAACGCTATTACCAAGCGAATTTAAATCTTTTCCGCTCATTGTTAATCTGCTTTTCTATTAATAATGTTTTGATTATGCATTTTATGCGCAGAAAATCAGCGCATACTTAATCTTAAAAAATAGAAATCAGCAGGCAGGAGGGCGTGGGGTGTCAAAAAGAAAGGCCGCAGCTTTGCGGTTGTCGGGCAAATATGTAAGATAAGCCGCTATGTCAGTATTGCCGATGCTATGTGCATTGTCAATAGTAGTCATAGAGCTGTTGGTTATGTGGCTGAAATGACATTTGCAATCATCATTAGAGTTTTGCTTGTGTTTATGGCTGGTATCATCGCAGCCACCACAGCAGTCGCTTGAATCACTATGGCATTCACAATTACCGGCGCAATAGCAATCATTTGCGGTGGCAAGTCCGATAGGGAGGCTTACCAGAGCAACCATCAATAAAACAATCAAAATGTTATAGTGTAATTTCATAATATTAAAGTCTATTATAACTGTTATTACATACATAAGTCAATAGTAATTTGTTCGTGTGAATATGCAGTTATTTAGCCAGGTAATCATAAGTTGTTTGTTTATAGTCTTTTATATAAGACAAGTTAAGGCTTGTCATTAAAAGTATAGTGCTGTCGGGCCTTGAATTTCAATTAAAAACATTGAATTTAGCAGATATTTCATTTAATTATCCGTTTTTTACTGTTATTATATCAACCTAAGGCTCGACCAGGTTGGCCGACCAGTTAATATTAACATGTGAAAAAGGGATTATGAACATGAAAGTACCTTTGCTCGATCTCAAAGAACAATATGAAACAATAAGAGCTGAAGTAGAGCCCGCTGTTCTGGAATTGATGGCCAGTCAGATGTTTGTGCTGGGTAAACCTGTCGCTCAATTGGAAGAAACTCTCGCAGCCCATAGCAATTGTGCTTTTGGTATTGGTGTTAGTTCTGGAACTGACGCACTGCTTTGTGCATTGATGGCTATGGATATTGGCTATGGCGATGAAGTTATTATTCCGACCTTTACCTTTTTTGCCTCGGCGGGTGTTGTCGCCAGAACCGGTGCAACGCCGATCTTCGTTGATATTGATCCAGAAACTTTCAATCTTGATCTGGAAAAAACCAAAGCGGCAATTACCTCAAAAACCAAAGCGATCATGCCAGTCCATCTTTATGGGCAAATGGTTGATATGAAACCGCTGATGGCTATCGCTAAAGAACATAATATTAAAGTTGTTGAAGATGCTTGTCAATCTATTGGTTCTGAGCAGAATGGCGAACGTCCCGGTGAAATTGGTGATTGTGCCTGTCTGAGTTTTTATCCCAGTAAAAACCTTTCGGCCTTTGGTGATGGCGGTATGATTCTGACTCAATCGGAAGAATTCGCTCAGAAATGCAAATATATGCGTATGCATGGCGAAGACCAACGTTATTATCATTCTATGATTGGTGGCAATTTCCGTCTCGACGCTTTTCAGGCAATGATCCTGAATATCAAATTCAAATATCTGGATGGCTGGGCTCAAAAACGTCGCGACCATGCAGCTATTTTTAATCGTTTGCTTTGCGATGAAGTTAAAACACCGGTTATCAAGCCGGGCAATACCTCTGTTTATAATCAATATGTCATTCGCGCACCCCGACGGGATGAATTGCAGGCTTATTTGGCCGAACATGAAGTGGGCAGCGGTATTTATTATCCAGTGCCATTGCATTTGCAGGAATGCTTCAAACATCTGGGCGGTAAAGTCGGTGATTGTCCGGTTGCCGAACAGGCATGTAAAGAAGTTCTGGCCTTGCCGGTTTATCCTGAACTGGCTGATGAGAAAGTTATTTATGCCGCTGGATGCATTAACGATTTCTACAAAAAATAATCTTAGTTTAGCCCCCAGCTATATGTTGGGGGCTGCTTTTCTTTTAGTAAAGATTTCCATGAATCCAAAATCAATTTATAAAACCGGCATTATTATCACCAGCTTATTTGCTTTTGTCGCCAGCATTGCTTTGATGTTTTCAGTTGCAGCTTTAAAGGTTGCCCGGGATGAACATAAAAAATCTGATAATTCAGAAGTTATTGCAGTTGAAACCGTCGGGGCCGATGCCACCGATAAAGCAGTTGACTATAAGCAATCTTATATCATCTCTGCAGTTTGCTTTGGGATATTCCTGATTCTGTTTGCCGGTACGTTAATGATTGGTAGAAAAGTCAAAGCAGCGATAGCCAGGTCAGCCATGCAAGACAGCATTGTAGCCAGCGGTCCATAACTGATAACGCTTACTTTTACCAGAATCTTTTTTAATCAAAGTAGCAGGTTTTCGAGTTTCAATAATGATTTTATGGTTTTGGCAAAGGGCTGGATGATGGGTTTGATAGCTTTGAATTCATTGCTGGTCAGTGGCTTTTGGCTGTCGCGATAGATGGTAATGATTGCGACCGGTTGACCATTATCCATTAGTGGCACGGTCATTATGGATAAATTCCCGAGCAGGTTTTCCTGGTGATTGCTTAGGTCTTCACTGGTCAGGTCGATAACGGTTTGGCCACTGAAAAGCATCATGTCGCTTTTGGTCAGGGTTTCAGAGATTATCGTCTTACCGAAAATTTCTTCGATGTCGGTCATATCTTGATATTGTTCCTGCCAGGCTCCTAAAGCATGGGCCTCGAAATCACCGCTACGGGTCAGGTACAAAGCAGCGCTGGCATCTTCGATGCTGCAGATAATATCGCCCAGACCTTTGTGCAGGGTATAATGCATATCGAACTGGCCCACAAGGCTCTGCTGAAATTCATAAGCTTTGCGCACATCTAATAATGAACTGGTAAAATCTCTATTGGTTTGAACCAGGTCTTTACAAAGCAAATCTACTTTGTCCTGCAAATGATGTCGATTTTTATTTACTTCTCTTAATAAGCCCTGGAGTTTGGAATATCGTGAAGAAATCTGATGTCTGCTGGAGCTGCGTTTGATAGAACTTTCCAGCAATCCTTCGATGTCCTGGCCATCGGTGGGCATACTGATTATGCCATCAAAATCAAGTTCTGCTGCGACAATAGCATCCTGCATTGAATCTTCGGTCAATACCGCGATAACCGCACAATTGAGCCAGGACCAGAAACCAAGTTTGCCGGTAGTCTGAGGATTGGCTTTGATATAATCACTTAATTCATATAATTTATGGCTGTCAAAAGGTATTACAATGGCATTGATATTTTCCAGAGCAAAATGCTGCCAGAATATTTCGCTGGTCATATCTTCGATATCGCAGGAGTTATCGGTTCCCAGAATTGTAATTTCTTTTTCACTGTAATTTAATGCCTGGCATAGATCTTTAGCATGGGTGTTTGCCAAAAAGGATAGAATGCTCAGGCTTTGCTGGTTATTAGTCAAGTTTTTCGCTCCTGTGGCCTTGCCTATGGATCCTCCATAGCAGGCAAATATATGCAAATCTAAGTTGTTTCGTCATTATTATAATTTAAACATTTTCACTAGAGCACACATTATCGGCTTTATGCTGTTTCAATCTCGTCTTTGATCTTTAGGCTTACAAAAACAGTTGTGCCTTTTTCCAGTTGGCTGGTAATTTTGACTTTGCCGCTATTGCGTTCTATTTTACGTATGCTGCGACTAAGCCCCAGTCCACGTTTGCGACCAGCTGGCTTGAATGAGAAAAACGGATCTGTCGCTTTCTCCAGCGTTACCGGATCCATGCCGCAACCATTATCGCTGATTTCAATTAATACCTGGTTTTCCAGTTCATCTAAAACAGCTTTTATTTCAATTGCTCCCGGCTGGTCCATATAAGCTTCAATAGCATTGGAAATCAAATCGATCAGCGCTTCGCTAATTTGTTCTCTGTCAACAAATACATCGGGTAAATCAGGAGCCAACTTTGTAGAAATCATAATGTTTTTAGTTTGAATTATATCTTGCATTCTCTCTAGAGCTAACTCGATCAGGTCACCTACCCAGATATTATACGGATTGGGTTTAGGCGGGTCAGCAAAGTTCATCAGGTCGGTAATTATATTGGTTATTTCTTTGCCGTTAGCAGCGATTTTATTTAGGCTTTCGAGGCGTTTTTCGTCCTGCTCAGTACTGGCAAGCAACTGTGCCCGGCCAACAATGATAGCAAGAGGGTTATTAATTTCATGAGCAGCACCGGCGGCCATCTCACCTATGGTAGCCAGATTCTGGGTCCGCATAAGTTTTTGCTGGGCTTTCTGGAGCATTTCATTGCTCTGTCCCATCTGTTCACAAAGCCGACTTTGACGGGTTCTGATCTGGGTTTGTTTTAGAGTCAATGCTATAGAACATGCCAGGGCCTGAAGTTCTTTTAGTTGATTTTTATAATTGAAATTTTCATTATCGGACTGCCAGAGTACTTCTCCTATTAATTCGCTGCCAATCGTTAAAGGCATAATAACTGTTACACCCATTTCAAACATCGGGGCTACCTGTTCAAAAAACCAGTAATGTTCTTTGTCGACAGGCTTGATGTTAAAACCTTCTTCTGGTTGGCCAAAGCCTTCGGGCATATCAATCATGAATAATGCAGCAGTATCGTCCGGTTCGGTTTTCAGCATACCTTCGATACATTGTTCTTCACGGTCAATGGCATATACCGCGCATTTTTTGCATTTGCTGTGCTGCTGCCAGAGTTCGACTATCTGTTGACAAAGGTCTATGGCGGTTTGATTCGGTTCGATGCAATTAGCCAATGTGCTTAGCAGATCAAAATAATTGCTGCGTAATTTCAGACGTTGATTTTGAACTTGCAGTTTAGTATTGAGTTTGCCAAGTACATCATTGGCGCCCACCAGGGCCTCCTGGTAAAGTTCAGTCGGTTCGATATCTTCCAGGCCTAAGATGCTGGCTCTTTCACTGATGAGCTCTCGCAGAGGGGTGGTTACTTTTGCTAATACATTTTCTTTGCAGCCCAGTTCCATTGCGACATTTTCTGCGCTGTCGGAAAAGCTTTGGTTGCCGGAATAGCCGATATGCTCGCGTCTGGTGATAATGTCAGCTAAATGGATAGTTTGGACCATCGAACGGTTTTTAACCGCTTCAGGCAAGCCGGTTACCCATTGATGATGCAGCCATATGCTTTCGATCACCGCTTCGGGCAGAGCCCATTTTTCCGCTAATCTTTTGCCGGCAATGGTGTGGTCAACACCCAGAACTTTTTGTTCGACTTCGGCTATATTGCACACTGCAGATTTGGCTAACTGGACAACTCTGTCATAGCTTTTTGGCAATGATGATGCTAATGCCAGTTTGCCTATATCATGCAGTAGTCCACAGACAAATGCTTCTTCGGGATCTACCTTGGGATCGATATGTTTTATTAATAATTTTGAAGCACAGGCGACACCTAAGCTGTGTTTCCAGAAACCTATCCAGTCAAATCCATCTACACTTTCTTGTGCATGTCCCTTTAATGCTTCAAATACTTTTATGCTCAAAACCGCATTACGGACTGCGTCAAAGCCTAGCAGCACTACCGCCTTGCTAAGTGAAGCTGAACTTTTACTTACCCCTGTAGATGCACTGGTAGCTAAGGCTATTATTTTAGAGGCCAGTGAAGGATCTGATTCAATTAGTTCGACGATCTGATGCGCCTGGGTATCACTTCGGACAGTTAACTGTAATAGTCTGGTTGCCACTGTTGGCAATGTTGGCAGAGAATTGAGCTGATGCAGGACCAGTTCGATTTTCCTGCTTTTTGCACGCTGTATTTGCAGCTCCTGATTCATATTTTCGACCTCAGTATTTTGGCAGTGATAAACAGAAAGATTTTGCAATATTCAAATCACAAAATCTTCCTGATAACTTTATTGTCAAAGTAATTTGTGCTTTCGCAACTGTATTATATGCTTAACAATTCACTCATTTTTCCGACCAGTTCATCGATACTGAAAGGCTTACGCATAAATGCATTGCCGCCCATTTCTAGGAGGTGGTCAATATCTTCTTGTTTTACCACACCAGAAACAATGATAATTTTCATGTGTTCAAAGGCTGGGTTAGAACGAATAGTTTTGCAAACCACATTGCCATTGACATCTGGCAGCATAAAATCAAGTATCATCAGGTCAGGGCGGAATTCCTGAGTCAGCACCCCTGCGTCATAGCCGCTGCTGGCGGTTTTGACTTCGAAGCGGCCATCGCGTTCCAGCACGTCAACCATCAATTCTACAATTTCCGGATCATCATCTACGACCAGAACTTTGCTCTTGCCTGAATCAAGGTTATCTAGTGGTATATCATTTTCTTTCATGAAAAGTATCAGGCTTTCACGTGGAATACGTCTGAAGCGTGATCCCGGCACCCGAAAACCTTTTAGTTTTCCTGAGTCGAAACAGCGTATAATTGTTTGCTGGCTGACTTTACAGCACCCAGCAGCTTCTCCGGTAGAATAGACTTTTTTCATAAATCTGCCTCTATCTTAGTATATAAGCGAGCTAGTCAGGCACTAAAATACAAATAAAGCGCCTCAATTGCTCATATCCCCTATCTTTTCTAATTTTACTATCGTCTCTATCTTATGTCAACTTAAATTAGGCACCTTACGTAAGCTATTTTATTCTAAATGGTTATGACAAATAGATCGATTCTGGCGGCTATAAATATAATACTTATTACACAAGATTTAATGATTTTAATGGTTTTGACGATTATTTCATTTGTATCGTCCTAAAATCAGTTTTTTTGTCGGTTCTGGTGGGAGTAGTATTGTTTGTGCTTTGAAGTGCTGGATTTATTGGGTGCAAAGCTTGTCATATTATTATTACCAGTTGTTCCTATAATAATAAAAAAGGGCCAGATATTGGCCCTTAATGAAAAATTAGTTGTATGTGTCTTTGCTGTCGATATTGTTCTTTTAGTTCATTTATGCATGTTATTCACTATTATCCAATATCGTCATAAACGCATCCTGTGGGATGGTGACTGATCCGATATTTTTCATTCTGGCTTTACCTTTTTTCTGTTTTTCCAGCACTTTCATCTTACGGGTGATATCCCCACCATAGAGTTTGGCTGTTACATCTTTACGAAAACCTTTAATCGTTTCGCGGGCAATGATTTTGCCGCCGATGGTAACCTGCAAAGGAACCTCAAACTGATGCCTCGGAATAGCTTTGCGCAAACGAATGAGCATCTTGCGGCCCCGTTGTTCAGCATTACTGCGATGAACAATTGATGACAGGGCGTCAACGGGAATTTTGTTAATCAAAATATTGATTTTGACCAGGTCAGATTTTTCAAAAGCGATCAATTCATAATCCATGGTCGCATAGCCACGGCTTACACCTTTGAGAATATCATAAAAATCATAAACAATATCAGCCAGCGGTGCCTTAAATTCCATCATTACCCGGGTGGTGCTGAGATAATCGGTTTTAATTAACGTGCAGCGACGCTGTTCGGTAAGCTTCATAATTGCTCCGATAGTATCGGTGGGCGTGATAATTTCCAATCTCACAAAAGGCTCACGCAACTCAGCAATATTGGTCGGATCTGGCATCTGGCTGGGTGAATCAACTCGTTTTACTTCGCCATCATTGGTAAGGATTTCGTAGCTGACCGTAGGAGCGGTCTGGACCACTTCAACACCATTTTCACGTTCGAGCCTTTCCTGAACGATCTCCATATGCAACAAGCCTAAGAAGCCGCAACGGAATCCAAAGCCCAGGGCCGGTGAACTCTGGGGCACAAATGTAAAACTGGCATCGTTTAGTGCCAGCTTGTCAAAAGCGGCACGCAGCTTGGTATAGTCTGTCGAATTGCCGGGATAAAAATCACTGAAGACCATCTGCATGGGTTTCTGATAGCCCGGTAAGGGTTTACTTGCCGGGTTGTATTCGTCGGTAATGGTATCGCCGATAGTGACTTCTGATAATGTGCGGATGCTGGCGACCATATAGCCCACTTCGCCACAGGTTAATTCATTAATCCGTTTCATTTTAGGTGTGAACTTGCCCAGTTCGCTGACTAAATAACTGCGGCCCGTATTCATCATGCGAACTTTTTGTCCGGTTTTGAGTGTACCGCCAAAAATACGAACATAGCAGATTACGCCACGATAATCATCATAGTGACTATCGAAAATCAAAGCCCTTGGTTGTTCATTACAATGATCTTCTGGTGGGGGTAGTAATGTAACTATTGCTTCGAGCAATTCCTCCATATTGGCGGCACTTTTAGCAGAGACATTATAGCAATCTTCTTTTTTTAAGCCTAGAATATGCTCGATTTCTTCTGCTACCACATCGGGCTGAGCCGAAGGTAAATCGATTTTGTTGATAACCGGAACTATCTCAAGATCATTTTCGATAGCTAAATAAGCATTGGCCACCGTCTGGGCTTCTACGCCCTGAGTCGCATCCACCACCAGCAAAGCTCCTTCACAGGCCGCCATCGCTCGGGAGACTTCATAATGAAAATCCACGTGACCGGGAGTATCAATCAAGTTGAGCATGTATTCCTGACCATTATGCTTGTAGTTCATGGTTACCGCTGAGGCTTTTATAGTAATGCCGCGTTCACGTTCCAGGTCCATGCTGTCTAGTAACTGTTCCTGCATATCTCGTTCGCTGACAGCCCCGGTCAATTGCATAATTCGATCCGCCAGGGTGCTTTTACCGTGGTCAATGTGGGCAACAATACAAAAATTACGAATGTTTTCTGTTTTCATATAAGTTTTATTTTAATTCTGTGAGGATTTTTAATAGTCAAATCGCATCATTGCGATAGCTATGTCCTTTATCTATAAGTATTTACGTTGTTTCTATAATAGCATTACTTTAGTCTTGTAGGTTGATCAAAACTTATAGGTGATACTACTAAACACTGCATTGTACATGATTTAATCATAAAAAACAATCAGTCAGTTAAATGAATTTTCACAAAATATAAATAATGCTACCTAATTAGGGCTTGCTCAAAAACGCAATAAATGGTTCAGGAAATATTTTTTTGTATAATTTTCATTGTATTGGCATGGCATGTTTGTCAGGAGAATCACTGGTGGGTGAATACTCCCGGCGTCGTTACCGCCTGCATCGGGCTGGATGTCGTAAGCGAGGGACAGATGTTAATAATTTTATGCCATCGCAATGACTCATTCAAAAAAGTGGGCCCTACGCCTAGTAGTCATTCAAAAGTGAGCCGTGCGTTTAGTAGCAGGTAGTTATTTGTTTTGGGATTTAAATGGGAGAGTTTCAGGTAATACTTTTATATTCGTGGTAAAAATAAAGGGTATATCATCTTTACCGGCAAAGGTCATTTCGACAAAGAAGCCGGTCCAGCCTTTTGCCGGTTCCTGGATTTTCACAAGGTATTTACCATCTTTGTCGGGTTTAAGAATCTTAGATTCCCAGGCTTTACCAATTATATTGATGCGAAAGTCACGAGCTGTTTTGTTGGTTGCCTGCCATGATTTGACCAGCTGGGGCTTTTGATTTGCCTCTATTCTAAGATTATTTTCGCTGTCATATGACCATGTAACCTTGGGTCTTTGGGATTTGTCAAGTATTGACAGGTAAAAACTCGCAAGGCTTTTTGCGGCATCGGAGTCTTGCAATGAATGGCCAACATTGGGAATATAACGCAGGTGTTTTTCACCTTGAAGGCGATTGAAATAAAACTGTGAAGAATCAGGCAGGAAAAACTGGTCGCCGCTGGCATTAATCAACAATTTTGGTATTGTCAGACGATCTATATATTCATAGGGGTCGATTATCTTGCGGATTTTCTGGCCTTTGGCGGTATCAAGCCTGGCCATAATATTCATCTCATCGTAATCGCCAATAGCTTCAGCATAGAAACCATAAGCATCGTGGTGATGCTGCATGTGGTCGTTTACATTTAGAATGTCAATTACAACTGGAACGATAGCAACGACACGTTTATCTACAGCTGCTGTCAGCCAGGTAGTCCAGCCACGTTTGGATGCGCCGCTGACAATAAAGTTATTGACTTTTAATTTGCCTTTAGTTTTTTCTTCTATTACTTTTTGAATGGTGTCCATTGCCCGGACAGCCGATTTTGTCATAGGTAAAAATAATGGCCAGGTATAATCATCAGTTTTAAAACACATATCGATAGATCTTGCAATAATAGCATCTTCATAGCAGTTTTTTCTCTGGCCTTGAAGAGTTAAAGGCTGATTAGGTACCATTTTAAGATCGGAAACAATCGAGTTGGTTTTAAGAGCAATTTTAAGCAGCATATTATCTGGTTTTGTTGGAGCGGTGTCTTTATTGCTGCCGCCATCAATCCATAGCAGGGATTTATCGTAATCGACTTTGTCCGGTTTGATAATAGTGAGCCAATGCCACCATATAATTGAATCTATTTCTGAGGCTTTGCGCCAGGTTTGCGAAGTCATTTTGATAATATAGGCAGTATAGCCTTCGCCTTTTTGGGTGTCAACTATCTCATATTTATAGTTGGCATCGGGTGCTGCGATATAATCATCCAATTCAGTAGCATGGGCACAAAGGCTAAATAGCAATAATATCCAGGCCGATGCTAATAAAACTTTTACCCGAGCTGAATGAAAGTTTAATATACTATTGTACGCTGCTGATATCTTAAACATATGCAACCTCATTAAGGAAATTAAAATTGGCAAGCTGATAATACATTAAAGCAATGTTATTATCGAAATTATTTTAATAGATATTTCTTGAAATGTCAATATTATACGCTAAAGTCTCTTTGATAGCGATGTCTTTGAAGAATGAAGAATATGCTCAATTACAGGATTGTTTCGATGAAAACCCGATGTTGGTCAACTGATGATGAATTAATGATTGCTTATCATGACAATGAATGGGGCACGCCATTGCATGATGACCGCAAACTATTTGAGTTTTTATTACTCGATAATGCCCAGGCTGGCCTTAGCTGGCAGACTATCTTGAACAAACGCGAAAATTACCGCAAAGCTTTTGATAATTTCGATCCTGAAAAAATCGCTCGCTATGGCAAAACCAAAATCGAATCACTTTTAAACAATCCCGGTATTGTCCGCAATCGCTTAAAAGTCCAGCATGCAGTCACCAATGCCAATTGTTTTATCGAGGTTCAGAAAGAATTCGGCACTTTTGATAAATATATCTGGCAATTCGTCAATGGCAAAACTATCAATAATCAGCTCAAATCATTCAAAGACATGCCCGCAACTTCTCCTGAATCTGATGCTATGAGTAAAGCCCTGAAAAAACGCGGATTCAAATTCGTTGGCTCAACCATCTGCTATGCCTTCATGCAATCAGCGGGAATGGTTAATGACCACTTAATTACCTGTTTTAGACATAAACAATGCAATTAACTTTGCCCGGAGATCTACTATTATGCTTATAAACTTCAAATCACTCATAGTCTGTTCAATATTACTAGTGCTCAGTCACACTTTAATAGTTGGGTAGAGTGATTTCAATTTTGTCTGAGCGTTTTCAACCTTAAACTGC
>JAEIOG010000220.1 GCA_016342495.1 Phycisphaerae bacterium | reverse complement strand
CGACCTGAACATGCATTATCAGAAACTGAACAACAAAAAGTGCTGGATGTACTTCATAACCCACGCTTTGTTGACCAGGCTCCAGCTCAGGTTTATGCCCAGCTTTTGGAAGAAGGTCGCTATTTGTGTTCTATTAGGACTATGTACCGATTATTGGCTGACCATAATGAAGTGCGGGAAAGACGAAAGATGACCAGACACCCTGTATATGCCAAACCTGAGTTGTTAGCTACCAAACCTAATGAACTGTGGAGCTGGGATATTACTAAATTGAGAGGGCCGACAAAATGGACCTATTATCATCTTTATGTGATTATGGATGTCTATAGCCGTTATATTGTAGGCTGGATGATCGCAGAACGAGAATCTTCAATATTAGCCAAACGCTTAATTAGCGAAAGCTGCCATAAACAGAATATAACTCAGGAACAATTGACACTTCATGCTGATCGAGGCTCATCAATGAAATCCAAAGTGGTTGCCCAGTTATTGTCTGACTTGGGAATAACTAAAACCCATAGCCGCCCACATGTTTCCAATGACAATCCATATTCAGAAAGCCAGTTTAAGACCATGAAATATCGCCCTAAATACCCTGATCGCTTTGGCAGTATTCAGGATGCACGGGCATTTGCAGTTGATTTTTTCTATTGGTATAATGAAGAACATCGTCATTCGGGCATTGCTCTTTATGCACCATCGGATGTTCATTATGGCCGTGTCGAACAAATTTGCCAGGATCGCCAAAGCACCTTAGATGTCGCCTATCAGCGACATCCCAAACGTTTTGTTAATAAAGCTCCCAAAGCGGCCCTGCCACCGCAGGCTGTATGGATTAATCCCCCAAAACAAGTGAAAAATTAGAGCTTAATTTTCTAATAGAATTGTCTCGTTTTGCTTGACAATTACCGCTATTCTTAGTTTTGCACCGGGCTTAAGTGTCTGCTTTAAATCATCTCCCCAAAGGGCATTGATATTATCTAATATTTGCATAATTGCCGACCACCTATAATTAAATTTTTCCATCCATAAAATAAATACAAAATAGTAGAACTGTTAACTTAAGGAATCAAATTCATGATAACTAATCATATACTATACGCAATAAGTAATCTTATCAATGACTGAAATTCCATTTGTGCGTAAGATTTTGGATTCCTACCTCGATTACCAATTATTATAGCGACAACTACCCCAAGCGTCGTTTCATTCCAGCCATTCGGTAATTCACTCATAGCATTTCACCTTCCTGGCTCAGGTAGAGTTTGCCTTTGGGTGTAATTTGATATTTTTGGTTTTTGCTATTGGGTTTGTCAGGTACGGTCATTTCGATAAGGCTATTGTCAAGGGCTGGCTTCAAATAACGTTTTGTCATTGATTTGCGGTCATTTAATTGTAATGCATCCAGGATTTCCTGCCTGGTCATCGGCTCAGCTAATAGTGCAAGTAGCTTTTTAACTTGGGGGGCATCTTGCGGGTTATCTTGAGGGGTGACAAATGCTATATTAATCTCGTCAAGTATAGTTTTCAGCATAAATTCGATAAAAGCGGTGCTTTCCCCATCGTTTGTACTTTGCACAAAAGCTTTATAATAATCATTTTGGCGGGTATGAATCATGCTTTCAACTGGAATGTCTGCAAAAATCGCATTCCATTTTGTTAAAATTAATGTCTGCCATAAACGGCCAATTCTGCCATTGCCATCAGCGAAAGGATGGATAAACTCAAATTCATAATGAAATACACAGCTTTTTATCAGTGGATGGGCATCGGTATTTTTGAGCCAAGCAAGCAAATTACCCATAAGCTCAGGAACAATCTTTCCTTGAGGTGCGGTATGAATAATACCCGATGGCCCCATCACTCCTACGCCGCTATTGCGATATTGACCGGGAACATCCAAAAGCCCCATGGTCATGATTTTATGAGCTTTAAGCAAATCAGCCTGACTGGTGGGGTTCCAATTGGGATACTGGTCATAAGCTTTTATAGCATTGCGAACTTCCTGTATCTCCCGAGGCGGAGCGACAACGGTTTTGCCATCAAGAATTGTGCTGATTTGCTCAGTGGTTAAAGTGTTACCCTCAATTGCCAGGGAGCCTTGCAATGTTTGAATACGATTGACTTTCCGCAAACGTAAATCTCGAGCAGAAGTCAAAACTGAAGCCTTGCCCAAAGCCTGACCAATCTGCTCAATGAGATTTATAATGACAGGTGTAATAGTGTACGGCGGATTATAACAATTATTAATCATAGCTCAAACCCCACCTTGGCCAGCTACATCAATATTCTTACAAAATTTATCAGCGGTTTTAAACAAAGCCGCCTCAAAATTACAATTATCTTTAGCCATTTTTATCCTTTTTTTTATCAAATATCTTCGCCAACCCAAATCTGAATTAAAGCAATTCTTCCAATACTACATAATTCTAACCTATAACCCATCCCATCGCAATAATAATCCAAAGCCTAAAATGAGGTATAAATCGCATGGTTGACCTTTCAATTTGCACCTTTTTCATTAAAACAACTCACAATTGGCAAAGATAAAAATTAAGTCAATGCAGATTATTGACGATATACTAACTATTGCCTAGGCCAAATGCGCATGGACAAAAACTTGACAGACTGGGCGTATTTCGCCGGACTTCGGCGGACTTTGAGGAAAAATGGATTTGGAAAGTATGCGCATTAAAAAAGACATAAGTCTTTATTTAACAAAAACTTATGTCTTTTAATTTAAGCGAGGCTGACGAGACTCGAACTCGCAACCTTCGGATCGACAGTCCGATGC
>JAEIOG010000039.1 GCA_016342495.1 Phycisphaerae bacterium | reverse complement strand
AAAAAGTTTTTCAATCACGAAAAAGTGCAATACGCAAAAGCGGAGTAATTCACTTGTTTAATTGCCGGAGTAATAACGCAAAACAGCACGAAGCGGCAGTGCTGTTCTAAGGCATTATGCCATATTCCATGATAATTAAAGCAACTAGCGATAAACCACAATTTACGTTTTTTAGCTGGGCGCTGCCGCTACCAGCTGTTTGTTGGCTAATTTAGGGTATTTAGACGCCGAATTTATCCTTGTCGTCCACGCGCTGGGGATTGTGGTTATATGGTTGGTTTGACTGTCCGATAAATATCAAGTTGATTTTTTGGTGTAGTTTTTGGATTAAGGCCGGGGAGGAATCTGAGTGGAGAGCTTATATTTGTCACAAACGGTACAGATCAGAACATATATAGTAGCTTATTCCGATTGTACCGGCTGGGGTATATCCGGGGAAAGAGTAAGATAGAAAATATTGATAAAAAGGGTAGTTTTTTTTGCATAGGGGATTTTTTAATATTACATTTTGGTTGAACATTGAAAATAAGGATGGCTAAACGGTTGCCATTTTGATAACAAACAAAACGAAATTAAATAACGGTACAATATAGGACGAAAGTCCATATAGCGGCACTAAAGAAAAATTTGAAAGGCAGGTGTTACGACAAAAAGGTTTTGACAGTGAAGAAGGTTACTCGTAGGTATTGAAAGTATTTTAAGTTCAGTTAAAAAGGTAAATGAAAAAATTAGTGCTGCTAGGCACAGAAGGAACATGTTATGAGAATTAATAAAAATACAAATGGTTTTACACTTGTCGAAATTTTGATCGTTGTGATTATTTTAGGTATCTTAGCTGCGATTATTATCCCGCAGTTTTCCAATGCATCACAGGATGCCAAAGAATCCAGCCTGACCAGTGGCTTGCAAACCCTTAGAAGTCAGTGTGAACTATATAAGGTTCAGCATAGTGATAATTATCCATGGGACCAGGCAGCCGCTTTTGCTGATATTGCTGGTATTATGGAAAGCAAAACTGATGTTACAGGTCTTGCTGCTGGTAACTTTGGTCCATATTTCCCAACAACACCTGAAAATCCGTTTGCAACTGGTGCTCTGTTTGTTGATGAAGATACTGCTGATGGCACAAATCACTGGATTATCACAACCTTGGGTACCATTCTTCCAGATGCCCAGAAACCTGAATAAGTATAAGCCAGAATTGGTATAGATAACCGGCCCGACAGTAAAATGTTTACTGTCGGGCTGTTTTGCGATTTTTGGTGCACAGGGTCCAATAAAGTATATACCCAAGCTTGGGGGATTGCCAGTTGTGTTTATCGTAACATTTTATCCAAGTGAAGCAATACGAATAATAGGTATCGCTATCGCGATATGATTTTTATCAGCATGGGCATAGCCCATCCTACTTGCTGTTTTGCGATTTTAGGTGTGCCGGGTCCAATAAAGTATATACCCAAGCTAGGGATTGTCAGTGGTGTTTATTTATGTTTGAAAGTGCGAAAGTATGAAATGCAGTTTTACGTTCAACTTCCATTTGTTCATACTTTCGCACTTTCAAACCAGTTAAGTAGATGTTGTTAGCCTACTTAGATAAAATTCATTTGAGGTGTTATATGAAAGCCAATGCTTTTACGCTAGTTGAAATATTAATAGTTGTGATAATCATAGGGATATTGGCAGCTATTGTTATTCCACAGTTTTCCAGCGCCGCGATGGAATCTCAGGAAGCCATGATGATGGAAAATCTTCGGGTTATGCGGACTCAGATAAGTATCTATCGGGCTCAGCATGACGGAATGGCCCCTGGTTATAAGGGAGCTAACTTAAGTGAGCAGAATTTTATTGATCAGCTTACCAAATTTACCGATCAAAATGGTAATGTCGATGAGAGCAAAAGCGATGTGTTTCGCTATGGCCCTTATTTAAGTGTTATACCAGAAAATCCCTTAACTAAAGCAAGTGCTGTTCAAGTTATTCAAAATGCAGATGATATGCCCGCAGAGCCAACCGGTGGCAATGAAATAGGTTGGATTTATAAAGCCGCTGAAATTGATTTTCGTGCAAATTCTGTCGGAAATGATTTAAGTGGCGAAAGTTATTATGAGTATTGAAATTTAAGAGAGTAAGAGAGCAAGTGAGTAAGAAAGCAAAAAAAACAGGGGAAATATGATGGTAGTTACAGTTGATAAGTATACAAGATTTATTTTAACCGTTATAGCGGTTTTATTATTGGTTGTCAGTGTTGGTTTGTGGGGTCATGCACCTTCTACACTGTCAACGGCTAATGCGGCAATACCTGATAGCGGGAAACAACTTAATGATGTTATCAGTCAATTAGAAGCGGTTAAGGCCTCGGTTGATAAAGTTCAGCAGACTTTGACATCTGGCGGGGTTAAAGTGCAAATCGTTACCGCTGAGCAGGTTAAACGCAAAGACAAAGACAAAGGTAAATAATTCGTAACACTTTAGCCAAGTGAAGTAATATACGATAATCGGTATCGCTACTGCGATGTAATTTTATCAGCATGGGCAAAGTGGTTGCCATGCTACTTCGGCTAGCAGAGGAGACAAGGCATTCCTTGTCTCTACTGAAAAGATTATGTGAGAGATGGAAAATGTTGCAAAAGTATAGACAATCCGGTTTTACCCTGGCAGAGATTTTGATGGTGGTAGTGATCCTTGCGATTGCTGCAGCTATTATTGTCCCGGCGATGGCAGATACCGAAGAATTTATACTTAACAGCGCAGCGATAGATCTTAATAATGCTTTGACTTATGCCCAGACTCAAAGTATCGCAACAGGTAAGATCCACCGGGTAGTATTCAGTTCAGATGACCAGACGGTTACAATTCAAATTCAGAATAACGACCTTAGTTATGGGACTATCAAGCATCCTATAACTAAACAAGATTATCAGATGAGTTTTGGGGAACCCAGCTATGCCGGGATAGCTATGGAAAATATCGATTTTGATGCGGGAGATTACTTGCTATATGACGGAATGGCCCGACCTTACAGTGATGTTGGTGTCGATCTGGCAGATGGCTCAGTTGAACTTACAGGCAAAGAATTATCCAGAAAAATAACTGTGCAGCCTGTTACAGGAAAAATAACAATTGAATAATCAGCGTTATTATAGGCTTAAACGCGTATTTTAGGTTAAGTACATAGCCTGCGATGATTGTGCTGATTATGCAGTCAACAAAATTAAATAATGTCCAATACAAATGGTGTAATATCTAAAAGAGGTACAATTAGTGGACGATATAGAAACTAAGAACAAAGCTTTTATTTGTAAATTTAGCTTTGGCGTACAAGAAGATGACATAAAACGTCATCAGGAGTTACATTATGAATCGTAATTATGTTTTATTGACAATTGTACTTTTGGCTTTCTCGGGTTTGGTTTTTGCACAACAGGAAGTCTCTGACGAGCTTATCAAAAGAGAAATGGCTCCCAAGCTGGAAGAAGAGCCAATATCTGATCTGGCCGAAGGTGTCGCTGGCGAACCTGTGGAAGCTGAGCCAAAAGAAAAGGTTGAAACTGCTGTTGAGGCTGTTGAACAAGCGGTTGAGGTAGTTAAAGCTCCTGAAGCGGTAAAACAGGTAGAAAGCAAAAGTGTCTTAGTCAGTATCGAAAGTGGTACCAGGTCATATTTACATAAAAGCGATATAACCGACTTTCTAAAAATGGTCAGTGTCGATCTTGGCAAAAATATTATACCATCACGCGGGGTTAGAGGTGATGTGACTGTCAGTTTGACAGATGTGACGCCACGTGAAGCATTAGATGTTGTTTTGAAAACTAACAGTTTTGCCTATATAGAAGAAGAATCTTTTATATGTGTTTATACCTTAGAGGAGATTGCTAAGATTGAATTAGCTAATCGTAAGACAGAATCCCGGGTGTTTCAACTGAATTATATTTCAGCTTCTGACGCTTATGATGTGATTAAACCATTATTAAGCAGTGATGCAGAAGTGTCTCAGACACCAAAGTCAAGCACTAATGAAGACAGTAATGACGATTGGGCTGGCAGTAATCATCTGCTTTTAGTCGATTATCCGGAAGTGCTGGATAAAGTTGAAAATGTACTTAATGATATTGATATCAGGCCCCTGCAGGTTATGATCGAAGCAACTATTTTAGTTGCATCTTTAGATGATGTAAATGAGCTGGGTGTCGATTTTAATGTTATGGGTGGTGTTGATTTTGGTGATGTCGCCGGCGTTTTTGGCGATGTTGCAGGTGGCAGTATTTCTGGCTTGTCCGGTACTGATATCAGTGCTGATATTGGCAGTGGTGGTTTGAAAATCGGCGTGGTTAAAAATAATATTGGCCTGTTTATCAAAGCTCTGGAAAACATTACTGATGTCGTAACCTTAGGCAATCCTAAAGTTCTTACCCTCAATAAACAATATGGTCTGGTCAGAGTTGGTGGCGAACAGGGTTATCTAGGTAGCACCGAAGCTACCGGAACAGCTTCGGTTTCAACTGTTGAAATGCTGGAAACCGGTACCATACTGCGATTTAGACCATTTGTGATGAGTGATGGCTATATTCGTCTGGAACTACATCCTGAAGACAGTACAGGTAAAGTTGTAGCCAAAGGTAATGGCGAAAATCTTCCTGAAAAAACTTTGACAGAAGTTAAAGCTAATGTTTTGGTTAAAGATGGTAATACCATTGTTATCGGTGGTTTGTTCCGAGAAAGAAATGCCGAAACCAGAAGCCAGATACCAGTATTAGGCGGCCTGCCTGTTGTGGGTAATCTGTTCCGCAGCAAAAAAGATGAAAACAAAAAAGAAGAAGTTATCTTCATGATTACACCCCATATTATTAATAATGATGTGGCCAACGATATGGGTCAGGATGCATTGCATAAATCTAATCGTTTGATGCTGGGTGCCCGTGAAAATATCAGTGTCGTGTCGCGTGAAAAAATTGCTAATTATCATTTCCAGCGTGCCAATGAATTAATGAATGTCGGCAATAAAAAACGTGCACTCTGGCATGCAGATATGGCATGTAATATCAGTCCTCTGTTTGGTGATGCCCAGATGTTGCGTGACGAGCTTCGTTGTCGGGAAATTTATGATGGCAGTGTTGGCAATATGAAAAACTTTATGCAGGATATGATCCAGCGGGATATGCTCCATGAGGAACAAAAGCAGGCATTATCACCTGGGTTAGCTTTAGAGCAGGATGTTGCTCGAACTGATTTTCAAGATGCCCTTGAGGTGGTTGTTGAGCCTGCTGATATGATGAATGCAGCAACGCAATCAGGCTTGCAGACTTTGCGTTCACAATGCGAACTATATAAAATTCAACATAATAATTTATATCCCTGGCAGAATAGCGACGGATCAACTGAAAAAGATTCAAACATTATTGCAAGTCGTTTGACAAATAAAACTGATATTGATGGTAATATAAATGAAAATGGGATTTTTGGTCCATATTTGCCAAAGATACCGGCTAATGCAGCGGCAGAAGAAGGCAGTGTATTTTTCACTGAATTAACTGGCGAATCTGCACATTGGTTTATCGATTCATATTTTGGCACTGTTGATGTTGCCAGTAGTTCTAATAAGCAATTCTAATTATCACTTATAATTAATTACTAAAGAGTAAAATAATGAAATCTGTATCCAAAACTTTATTGTTATTATTGTTAATATTGCCCCTGGCGAGTAGTGGCTGTCACAAAAAGGGCAGCAATCCTGTCCAGCGACAATGGAATCAGACCCGTGTCAATCTGGCTCTTAGTTTGGCCGAAAACCAATATGAAGCTAAACAGTATGAAAAAGCTTTAGCTGCTGTTGATCGGATATTGCAGCAGGCCCCGAATTCTGCTGCGGCATATCATCTCATGGGACAAATTTGTTTTGCTCAGAATAATAATAGTGATGCGATACAATGTTTTGAAAAAGCCATATCAATCAACCCCGATAATGCCATTAGTTATTATTGGCTGGGCATAACCTTTGAATCTATTGCTCAGCGTAAACTGGCATTGGAATCCTATCAATCAGCTCTGAAAATCGCTCCTGATAATATCTCATATTGTCTGGCAGCGGTTGAATTATTAGTTACAGACAATGAACATTCAAAGGCTTTTGATTTAATAACCGCCCAGCTTCAAAATGGAATAAATGAGCAGGCTCTTTATGTAGCTGCTGGCAATATTCTACGCGATATAGGCAAAAACCGTGACGCGGCGATTATGTATCGTAAAGCACTGGTCAATGGCCCCGACAATATCACTATTCAGGAATCTCTGGCGATGGCACTTGTCAATGATGGTCAATATGATCAGGGAATTGGGGTTCTGGAAAGAATCAGGGATCGCTTTATTATGGAGCAAAATCCCATTCCAGTTCCAGTCAAATTAGCTTTGGGCGATTGCTATTTCCAACAGGGCAGATTCCATGAAGCCCGCCGTTGCTTTGAATATGTAAGTGCCAGGGACACCTCTAGTGCGGCTATCTGGACCAGGCTGGCCCGGACAGCTCTGGCGGTTAAAAGTTATAATAAAGCCGAAATGTATGCTCGCAAGGCTATCGCCTTAGATAAGGACTATGTTGACGCAATTATTATTGTCGCTCATGTCGCTATGAAAAATTCGCAATATATCCAGGCGGAACAATCTTTAAAGCATGTCTTGAGTATCGATGAAAAAAATGTCTTTGCATATTGTTTACTAGGCAGCTCTTATGAGCATCAGCAAAAAATTCCCGAAGCTTTGAACTGTTATGCCAGAGCTTTGCAAATCGATCCTGATACGGCATTGGCCCAGGAATTGATGACTGCTTGCCAGAGTAAAATAAAATCATATTGATTCCATATCTATATATCACAATTGCCATTAGGAGGCAGGTTTGATAATTATAAAAAGGACAATTAATACTCCGATTCTCATAGCTGGGCTATGCGTATTGCTGACGATCATTGGGACTATTGCGGATTGGCCTTTGTCGGTTAATAACAGCAGTATGCTCAGCTGGTCATTACTTATTGTTGCGATGATCCTTAGCGTTATGTATTGGCGGGATCGAGCGATACGGTTCAGTATCCCAACATCCCATATAGAAAATCAGTTGTTGCAATTTGCCCGCGAAGGCCGAATTGGAATGATAATGGTTGATACCGATGATGAATTATCTGAACTGGTTGCCGCATTTAATAATTATCTGACTGATATTGGTTTCTGTCATAAGAATCTGGTTACTCAAAATAAAGAGCTTAAAATTCAGGCTGATGTTACTGAAATTGAACGCTGCCATATAGAAGCGGCAATAAATAGTATTCCTGAAGCGGTATTGGTCATTGATGAAAATGATGAACTGGTGATGGCTAACCCGGTAGCTCAGGGGCTTTTTGAGTTTAACATGGAATTCAATTTCAGAAGAATGATAAATGAGGTGTTGGCTAATGAACCGGATTTACTCGAATTAATAAAATATGTTCGAAGTTCAGGCAGAAATGATGTCATCCGGCAAATTCATAGAAAACATCCTATAACTGATCAGGAATTAATTCTTGAAATTAAAATTGGCAGCGTCAAAGATCTGGCGAAAAAACCGATGGGAGTTGTCGTGGTAATTCATGACCTTACCAAGGAAAAAGAACTTGCCAGAATGCAGGATGAATTTGTCAGTGGCGTATCACATGAGCTTAAAACACCATTATCCAGCATCAGGGCTTATGTCGAAATGCTTTATGATGGCGAGGCCGATAACCATGGCAAGTTCTGTCAGGTAATAGAGAGTCAAACTAAAAAACTGGAGTTGTTAATAGATGAAATACTCAATTTTTCATCTATTGAGTCCCAGGCTTACAAAATCAATTATGAAACTATAAACATAGGTGAATTAATAGCCGATATAAAGACTATCGTAATGCCTCAGGTATGTCAAAAAAACATATCATTGCAAAGTGCGATTTCTCCTGCTATTTGTGAGTTTGAAGCCGACAGGGAAATGCTGATTCAGGCTATTCTTAATCTTGTCAGCAATGCAGTGAAGTATTGCCATGAAAATGGAAATATCAATCTCGATGTCAGGCAAAAGGAAAACGAACTCTTAATAGAAGTTCAGGATGATGGTCCCGGTATCCCGCAAGCCTGCATAAGCCAGGTTTTTGACAGATTCTACCGGGTTCCGGCGCACAAGGATTTGGCCGGAGGGACCGGTCTGGGCTTAAGTCTGGCTCGTCAAATTGTGGAAAATGTTCATGGAGGCAGACTCACTGTTGCAAGTCAGGAAAATCAGGGATGTACATTTTGTATTGCGATTCCTATGGCCACACAGCAAGTTAAACTAACGGAGGATATGTGAAATGACAAATACTGGCAAAAAGGTTTTGGTTGTAGATGATGAGATTCATATACTGCATGTGATTTCTTTAAAATTAAAAAATGCTGGATATGAAGTTTTGACCGCAAGAGATGGCAAAGATGCTTTTGAAATTGCACAAAGCCAACTGCCAGATATGATAATAACTGATTATCAGATGCCATATTTGTCGGGGCTGGAATTATGTAGTCGGCTTAAACAGATCGACTCAACCAAAAATATTCCAGCAATACTGTTGACTGCTCGTGGCTTTGCCTTAAATGAAGATGAAATGCACGCTGCCGGCATCAATTTGTGTATTAATAAACCGTTTGGGCCAAGGCATTTATTGATGATAGTTAACGATATTTTAAGCCCAGTTACAGCAATTGGATAATACTACTATATGGGGGCAAAAGGCAAGCTATGGCTAATAGTTCTGCCACAATTAAAGACAGACTCGACCTTTCTGGTTGTTTTGAGCTACAGGAGCTTTTCGGATCTATGCAGTTGGCTTCAGCTTTGTATAGTGTCCAGGGGCATTGTTTGAGTGAATTTAGTACCAATGATTTCCGGTGGCCTGATTATATCAAAGAAATCACCGAGTTCCATTTCGATTTAGCTGAACAGGGCTTTATTTTCCGCTTACAGCTTGCCGATGACCATTGTATTGTTGTACCAGTTTATAATCGTAATAATGTTGTTGCCTGTCTGGTTTTTGATATTGATCCTTTGAAATATCAGCCTAGCGAAGAATTGCACAGAATTTGCGATAAATTGCAAATTGATAGTCAATATATATCGAATATCGTTGCTAATCAGTCAATCTCAGCAGCAAAAACTTTACCTTTGCTGGCGGTGCTTACTGATAAAATTATCCAGCAAAAATATTATGCTATTGAACAGCAGCAAGCTGTCGAACAACTCAGTTATTCATTGGCTCAATCCTATGAAGAATTATCACTTTTGCATAATATAACAGAAAAAATGCGATTGACTCAAAAACCGCAGGATTTTTTTCCTGAACTGGGCAGAGAAATACGTGAGGTATTAAATGCAGAGGCTTTGATTATTTTCTGGTGGCAATCTGAAAATCAGCAACAACAGCAATATATGCCTATGGTTACCTATACTGGCCAGATTGAACTTCAACTTCAACACTTAGAAGCAATCTGGTCACAGACCGAGGCTCTTTCTACCGTTGACTCCAGTGATGATTTAGTTCAGGTAGCTTTTATGGATAGTGAACTGAGCAGCACCAATGATTTCACCTGGCCTGATCCTATTCGTAATATTGTCAGTGTCCCTATTTGTCGTGATGGGCGGGTTTTAGGGGCATTGGTTGCTGTCAATAAAATCGAACGTGATGATTTCAATTCTATAGATAGTAAGCTTCTGGTTTCGGTTGGCAGCGAAATTGCCGTTTTCCTGGAAAATGTCAGGCTTTATGCTGACATGCAGGATTTGATGATAGGAACCTTAAAGGCTTTGACTTCCAGTATTGATGCCAAGGATCGCTATACCTGTGGTCATTCAGAACGTGTCGCTATAATTGCCAGACATTTAGCGAAAAAAATAAATTTAGATGATGATACCATTAGTAATATTTATCTGGGGGGCTTGCTGCATGATGTTGGCAAAATCGGCGTCAGCGAAGCTGTCTTGCTTAAACCGGGGAAACTGAATGATGAAGAATTTCTCGAAATTAAAAAGCATCCTGAAATTGGAACTAAAATACTAAGTGGCATCAAACAAATGGAACATGTCAGCCAGGCTGCATCATTTCATCACGAACGATATGATGGCAAGGGCTATCCGCAAGGATTATCCGGCAAAGATATTCCATTGGTTGGCAGAATTGTTATGATTGCCGACTCATTTGATGCAATGACATCAGACCGCGTATATCGCAAGGCCATGCCTTTGTCGGTAATCAAAGCTGACATCAGACGTTTCAGTGGAACCCAGTTTGACCCGGAACTGGCAGAGGTATTTCTTAGTTGTGATTTACAAGCTTTGCTGGATGAACTGGAAGCTGTCAAAGAAGATTCTTCCAGCCTGGCAATGCACAGAGTTTATCAGCATAAACTCGACTGAAACAGTGCTCATCTTAGCTGTCTATCTGTTGGTCTTGTCCTATATGTTGATTACGAAAATTTCTGGGGCTCAGCGAATGCATTTTCTTGAAGTTTCGGGAAAAATGATATTGATCTTCAAATCCCACAGCTTTTCCCACTTCATTAACCGACATTGATGTATGCAATAGCAGGTTCGCTGCTTTATTGAGTTTCAGTCTCATTAGATATTGATAGGGTGTCATGGCCCCTAATTGGCGGAATAATCTGGCCATATATCGCACATCAATAAAGCAGGCTTTGGCTACCTGGGTTACGGCATACAATTCTGAAAAGTTCTGATCGATATACTTTCTACATCTCTGATAGGTTTGCATGGCCGCAGAGCTGTTAGATGGTAATTCGGTCGAACTGCCCGCCAATTCCAATAAAGCAATCCTTAAATAATTACAGCAGATGGCCTGGTGATAAGGTCTTTTCTCACAGCCTTTATCAAAGATGGTCTGCATATAGTTAAGCATCGCCCCGGGGTTAGGAACCTGCATGAATCCAGTTGCTCCCAGCGGGGTCAAATCTAATAATCTTTTGGCTTCGGTGCCAATAAAAGTAATGAAAATATGTTCCATCGGGTCATCGGGATTAGCGAAATACTGATGGGGTGTATCAGGGGAGAAACTGGTCAGGCACCCGCTGGTCAGCTGATGATAATCGGAATTCCACTTGAAGATTCCCTGACCGCTGATGGTATATTTAATAACAAAATAGGGATAGCTGTTGCGGTTAAGGGTGAAAGTCGGTGAACATTTCTCATGGCCGCCACAGACAATGGCCAGTGGCTGGTTTTCAAAGGGCTCGGTGTCAAAATAGAAGTATCCGGCATCCAGTACCAGCGCGGGCCGGCCGAGGGAGATTTTCAGGTCCAGCTTATTACTTATTTTGGGTTTAGTTGGCATAAAGCCCCTTATTGGGATAAAACAGCATATGTGCAAGGTTACTAATATCCATTATTGTAGTTAATTGATGTTTGATTGTCAAGTGGGGATTATTCTTTCATTATGATTGACTGTCGCGGTGCTGCTGATACTATCAACAGGGGGCTTTGATAGTGTCAACGAGAGTCGCTGATAGTATCGGCAGGCTTGTTTTATACTATCAAAAAGCAAATTTGATAGTTAACCGCCGGGCCCGGTTCTTACCTGGTTGGGTTTTTTGAGTTAATTTATCGCTAAAAAACCTTAGCGGCAATAATCTTCCTTGACAGACAGAGGGTTTCCGGCGATACTGTAGCCCTTGATGTGAGATACAGAAACCCTTGTACTAAAAGGATTTATAGAATATGGAAAATAAAGACAGGCTCGCTGAGTTGTTTGAATTGCAGGCTGAATTGAATAAACGCACCGGCTTTGATGCCAAGGCATTGCGGGAAAACTTTGACCCTCAATATGCCGGTGAGTGGATAGCAAATTATCTGGCGGCTATGAGTAATGAACTGGAAGAATTGCGGGATTGCACCTACTGGAAACATTGGTGCACCGAGGCCAAAGATGGCAAAAGGTTCCTGCTGCACAATCATCAGAATGCCAAAGTAGAAGTCATCGATATGCTGTTTTTCTGGATTTCCCTGGCCCAATGTGTGGGGATGGATGCCGATGAGGCTTTTCGTATCTATCAGAAAAAGCTCGGGGTCAATCATAATCGACAGGATAATGATTATTCCATGGCCAACAAAACCGAAGATGATAACAAAGACATCATCTAGCCAGCTTGAAGCTGGACACAACTTACATAAGAACCACTGGTTGGTGTTTGTTCCGGCGTCGTTGCCGCCTGCATCCGGCTGGATGTCTAGCGCGGGGTACATAATTGTAGAGACGTTGCATGCAACGTCTTTACCGGGCCGGGCAGATATAAGGGCAGGCAACAGTTGCGCTGAGACACTTTAAAATAAAGTCGCATTAGCGACACCATAACTTTTCACTTTTAACTTATTCTCTATGCCTGAATCAATATCAATTTATGTTCATATCCCTTATTGTATCAGCAAATGCAATTATTGCGGGTTCTATTCGGTGCCATTGGCTGGCTGTGATGTTAAGCCTTTACTTAAAGCTTTAATTAAGGAACTTGACAGCTATAAACTTGATATACCCGCTGAGACTATTTATATCGGCGGCGGCAGTCCATCCTGTATCGGCACTGATAATCTGCTCTGGCTGATTGATAATCTTAACGCAAGGCTGGGCAAAGCCAAAGAATTCACTGTTGAAATCAACCCCGGCCAACTCGACAGCATTGCATTAAAGCAGATCAGGCAAAAGGGTGTTAATCGGATTTCAATGGGAGCTCAGAGTTTTATTGACCAACAGCTAATCGCCCTTGGTCGCAGATATAATGCTGATGCTATTTACAAAGCGGTTGCCAGTGCCAAAGCTGCTGGCTTTGACAATATCTCACTGGATACCATTTTTGCACTTCCGGGCCAGAACCTCAACCAGTTGCAATATAATCTTCAGCAGTTAATCTCACTTGATATAAACCATGTCTCAGCTTATAGTTTATCTTATGACCCCGGAACGCCAATGACCGCAGCCCTGGAAAAAGGTGATATCATCCCTGCAGATGAAGAGCTGGATTTGCAAATGTACAAGTTGGCCATCGAAATGTTAAATAATGCCGGCCTGAAGCAATATGAAACTTCCAATTTTGCCAAAGGCAGCTATCGCTGCGAGCATAACCTGGTATACTGGCAGGGTGGTCAATACCTTGGAATTGGCCCGGCAGCCGGATCATTTTATCGCATGAATCGAACGGAAAATACCGCTGATATCGCCAGATATGTGCAGGCCATCGAAGCAGATTGCCCGGCTTTTACTCAGTCCCAGCAGATTGAACCGCTACAATATGCCTGTCAAATCGCTATTGTTATGTTGAGATTGATTGATGGGATTGATATTGAGAAGTTCAAGCAATTAACCGACTATGACCCTTTGAGCTTATTTAAAGATGTCATTGACGAGCATGTAGCTCGCGGTTTAGTTGAAGTGGATGCCCATAATATTAAATTAAGTCAACAAGGCCAGCTCATCGCCGATACCATTATGGCTGACTTCATCCTTTATTAAATCATTTTTCTGGGGTAACATAGACAAAGCTAAGGTCTACATCCCAGGCGTCGCCACCAGTTTTAGCTTCACGAGTGGTAGTAAGCTTCATAGAACGGCTGATATGAATCTGGGTGCAGTCCAGGTCGGCATAGGCAATTTTGGCTTTAGTAATATATTTTCCCAGTCGGAACATATCAACTTTGCGTATGGAGAAGTTCTGTTTGCTTATCGTTGAATTATTTCTTTTATCAATTTTGTTTGAGATTCGCCCGGCGCTGATATTGGTCAAGGGGATGTCGGATTCTTTGGCATTGCTGATAAGGAATTCGGCCAAATCGAATTCTTTAATATCGGAGATTCGATTGCCAATATTTAATTCCTGGCGTAATGATAATATCTGGTCTTTGGTCTCATACAGTTCCTGAACCGTGTCGGCATTATTTTTAGCGGTGTCGCTGTATTTTTTCAGGCTGAAACAGCTATATATAGTTGCCAGCATCAAGCAAACCGGGATAATTACCGCCCAGGTCATAGGTTGTTTCAAAGTTTCTTCATTTAATTCAAAATTCATAATTGCCTCTGTTTATTATTTTGTCATTGTATGCTATTTTTGTTGGAGCTGAAAAGTAAAATCAATTCTGATACCGGCATTGTCAACATTAGCCCTGATAGATTCCAGGCCTGACTCTTTCAGTTGATTACTCAATAGTTCATAATCAGCTAATGTTAAAACCGACCCTCGGAAAGTTCGGATTTGTTCTTCATTAATATCAATTTCTTCAATGATAAAGTTGAAGTTTTCATCCAGCTTATTTAATGCGTTCAGCAATGCCAGCAAATTACCATTAGCTGATTCTGAATCACTGACATTTATTTCGCCTGAAGTCTTATCCATCAGGGCTTTAAGTTCTTTGTCGAGTTTGCGTTTTAAAGCAGCTGAGCCACTGGTCTTGCTATCGGCAAAAACTAGTTTTTGCACTTTTGCGATAACCTCGTTGGCGGAATCGCTGGTTTCTTTGTGGACTTTAATCTTTTGGAAGTTAATCAGAAGAATTACACATAAAAGCAGGCATACTGCAACAGACAAACTGTATAAAGCGAAATTACGTGCTTTTATTACGGCTTTGGGCTTGAGATTGTCAGCACGAAAATCAGCCTGCTGTTGGCCACCCATCAAACCCATAGCAGCCCCGGCAGCAATTGCTACGGCCATACTTTCATGATTTGCCTGGGCCTGGTCCATATTCAATTCCTGAGCAATTTCAGCAATTTCGGCTTGAGCTAAACCTGCATTATGCCATAATATTCTGGTGGGTTTGACACCTTCGGGAAGAATCGAAAACGTTCTTTTCAATTCACGACTTAAAATAGCTTTTGTTATTTTTTGACCTGCGGGGATATTTCGACTTAATTTAACCTTGCCATTGCTATCTGTTACCACGATAAATAAATTATTATCCGTGCAGCCAAGCAAAACCATTGATTTATTGTCATTGCCATCAGGACAATTATTTATATAATGCAGCCAAGCATTGATGTCAGGTTCAATGGTCAACGGGTCAATGCCAGCATTTTCAAAAACTTCAATAATATTATTGAGTTTATGACGATTAGTAACATGAACTATTATATCACAGCCGGATTCACTGGTGTTTTCTTTTTGATAACACAGGGCGATTTCTTCGGCGTCAACGGCAAAAGAATCTTCTATGTCATATCTTAAAACCTGGTCAATCTGTTTGTTTTCCAGAAATTCAGTATGATGCGGATGGCTTTTATAATAAATACCATCCAGGGCCATCGAAACCATGCTTGCCTTACCCGGCAGTGATTTTAATGACTGCAGTACACTGATATTATCCGGTTCTACCAGAAAATTTTCAGAAATATCAATATTGCGTATTTCACCCAATTCAAAACTGTGGTGATGTTTGCTGACTGCTACTGCTGTAATGGCGTTTTTGCCAAAATATATTCCCAGACAATTATTACTGGACAAAGCTTAATCTCCTGTAAATACTGCCAGATTCTCTATTTTGCCGCTGGTATGAATAGTGCAGCTATAGAGTTTGTATTGGGCCTGACCCAATCTGGCTGTAACTCTTATTGTAAAGGTATCACTTTTATTTGTATAACACATTCCCACCGCTTTACTTATTTCACTTAAGCCGGGGATAATATCAAGTAAGTTTGGCGACGACAGGGGGGTTTCATTGCGGAATTTAACCACTTCATTAGCCATCTCCATTGTCATGCCGATTGGCTCAAAGGCGGCGTATATCACTTCTGCCGGAGCGGTATTTAAATTCAGCTTGGTATTGTTCCAGGTGCTGATATAATCGGTCATTGGGTTATCAGAACCTGCGAGTTTTTCTTTGAGGCTTTTATATTTAGTATTATTTTTAAGCTCATCTACCCAGCCCTGACTAACCTGAACAATATAATCACGCCTGAGTTCATTTAAATCTCTGGGTGCTTTACCCGCGATATTTTTCCAGATAATTGGAGAAGGGGTATTGCTGCTGCGACTGTTACGCAACCCACTAAGCCTGCGCGTACTGGATTTGGCAATGATAAACTTATTCTGGGGCAGCTTGATGCCTTTTGTGCTTTGTTTGATTAATTCAACTAATGCTTCTCGGGTTTTGTAATCGGTATCAAGGACGCTATTGAGTGCTTTTAGACTGTCGAAACCATTTTTCTTTTCGAATGGGCTTTGGACTATCCACAACAAAGGCAGCTTGGCATTTTCGTCGATGATTTCAATTTCGACTTTTGCTTTGCCTATTGTTTTAGTTTTTTTACTGATAACAAATGCATCGAGATTAAAAGGATTATATGTTTTGGCTGATTGTGCATCAGGGCTGAAATTGTTGGGGTCATCATAATCAATGTCATTGATAGCTACTGATTTATTTTTATCGTGAATGTTTTTTACAAATGCATCCTGCTGTTCTTGCAACATATTACGAATCAACCGGGATGCCAAGACAATCCCTGATTCTGCGGCATAGCGACATTGCACTTTATTTTGACGATGCTGGGATGAACTGAGATATAATGAGGTTTTATACAAAAAGCGACTTATGATTGTGCATAGTAATGTAAGCACAATCATACTCACTAATAGTGTAAATCCTTTTTGTTTCATATATCTTTTCATTTTTTTGACTTAATACCCGGACTATACGTCGATTTTGGGGTAATATTTGAATTGTTGGTGTCATTACTTGTTGGCGGTGTGGCCTTTTGTGCTCCTAATGTCATAATAATATCGCGTCTCAAACAAAATGTTTTAGAGGTTTCGCGTATCGATTCAGGACGTTCTTCAATATTGGCATAATGGCTGGCCCTGACCTGTAACATTGCCGGGGCTTGATTAGGATCTTCCAGTCCTGCGCTGTTTAACAGTTCGACATCAAAAGAAAATAAATTATTACATAAAGGCACAAATACCGCATCTTCCCTGGTGGCATTATTAAATTCTCTTCGATACAGTGTCAGTGTTTCATCGTCATTAGCTTCGGTAATCCAGTCAATATGGTTTCCTTTTACCTCTTTACCTTGAACTTTGCCCTGACCGGTCATTATCCGCAAATGCGAAAGTATCTGATCGCCTTTGGATCTCTGGTCTACTTTAAACTGGGCATTACTGAAAGCTGCCTGCACTACATCATCGCTTAATCTATCCAGGCAATATTGCAGGTCATTACTGGATTCCATCTCGACAGCTATCGCCTGAGCCGTCTGACGGGTCTGTTCTAATATCTCCAGCGTCAGAGCTATCATTAATGTGCCGATTACCATGGCAACCAGCAGTTCCAGCATTGAATAACCTTTGTTGTTCATTTTATTGACTTAATAATATTTGGCGTTGTTGCTTTAACGAAGCAAGCTTTTTCATTGCGGCATCCAAATCAATTTTGGTATTTGTATGCATGCCTTGGACTATCTTTTTCAGGTCGTCATTCATTGACTGAGACAAAAGAGTATTGATATCATTGAGCAGTGATTCAAGCTCTGCTATTCGCTGTTCTGTTGCAGCGATTTCTTTATCTAAATCCGCTAAGTCGCCAGTTGGATCTTTTTCTTCAGGTTCCAGTGGCTCTTCATCCTTATCCTGCGTATTTTTATTATAATTTACATCATCTTTCGGTAGCGGCACACCTACCGGGTTGCCGTCAACACCTCTTAAAAAAGACATGTATCGGATACGTTCTACCGGATCGATACCCATATCTGACTGACTGTTTAATTTTACCGTAATCGTTGCCTTGATAAGCGTATTCATATAATCAGCTTCGATTTCACTGGTCCTGTCATCATCTACAACTATTCTTTCCAGGTCAACCTTCCAGATGAAATCCGGATCGACATTATCTTCCTGATAAGTTCCGGTGTCGTCAGGTTCCTGCTGTGATGCCAGCAGTATTTCCATTTGCCTTTCAGCTACTACCCCGGCATATTCTCGTATTTTCATATCGCCAATTCGGTCAAGCCTGCTATGATATGCCTTCAGCGTCAAGGTCAGCATAATAGCGAGGATTATGCCGCTGGCTAATGCTTCCAAAAGGGCGATGCCCCAACTGCGATGACTATATGTAGAAATCCTGATTCTCATATGCCGACATTCTTTTTGGATTCTTGTATTTCCAGATCAAATTCCGATACCGTTACCCTGGGTGTTCCTTCATCCAGCCGAATAAAGTTCATATATTCATTTTCATCATCCATTGTTTGAAACAATACTGATTTATCCCAGCCACCTGGCGTTGCTCGCATAATCAGCTCACCGGAATATTGACGCGAGCCATCGGAGAATTCTATTTCTTCAATGAAACTTATCAGCATAGTAAGGTCTTCAAAAATACTTTCTTTTTCATCTTCATCTAATAGCAGATCATCATCTTCAAATTCCAGCAATTCATCATCGGTTAACTCGCTGATATCCGTTTTTTTTTGTTCATCCTGCTGATTTTCAGGTCCTGCTTCATATACATTATAAACGCAATCGGTAATATCCAATACCAGCTCAAAAGACTTGCCAGTCAATACCGCATGTTCAGCAATATCACGCATGGTGTCAGCGAATTGCTGGACATCCTGACTGACATCAGTTTTGCGAATATTTTCAGCTGACTTAAATGGAACGATAGCCAAAGTCAGGGCAATTATTGTCATAATCACCGATAGCTCTAGCAAGGTCATCCCTTTAGCTGAATTATTAAGGTATTGGCATTTCATTAGCGTTTGTGCTTATTCTTCGTTGTCTATGAATGGATAAGCGATGTCATCTTCAACACCGCCATCATCATTACCATTAGGTCCTAAACATAGAATTTCAAATGGGATGCTTTTATCACCTTCATTAGTCCAGTATTGATATTCACCATCCCATGGGTCAAGAGGAACATTGTCCATGTAGCCACCTTCCTGCCAGCCTTTAAGCCCGGGATCTTCGACCAGATCAATTAAAGCTTCAGGATATTGTTTGGTGTCTATTCTGTATTTTTGAATCTCTTTGGCAAAAATATCAATCTGTTGTTTGGCGGCAGTTCTGTTAGCTTTTTCGATGTTTTGTAGAATTCTAGGAGCTACAATGCCACCTAAAATACCGATGATCACAATTACCACCATCAATTCAACCAGACTGAAACCGCTTCGTTTGAGCCCGGATTTATTTTTTCTCATGTTGTCCATTCTGAATTCTCCTATCAAAAATTTCCTCATTGTTTTAATTACATTTTAATCAAGATTTGATACCTGCATAATTGGTATCATAATTGAATACATAATAAAGCCAACCACGCCAGCCATGCCAATAATGATTGCTGGTTCCATAACTGCACTGATCCTTGTCACGGTAATATCTGTACTTTCTTCCAGACTGTCGGCTATTGTCAAAAGCATTTTTTCCAGTTCACCAGTTCTTTCACCCACCGAAATCATATGCGCAGTTGCTAAATCCACAACTTTACTTTCTCGTAAAGGCGTGGCAACATCAGCACCGCCAATGATACGTTCCCGGGCCGTCCGAACCGCCGTTGCCATGATACTATTGCCGGTAACTTCAGCAACAACCTGTAAACTGTCGGCCATCGGCATACCACTGCGAATCAATGCCGCCAGCGTAGTGGCAAATCTTGCAACAATACTTTGTTTCAGAATATCGCCTATTACAGGCAATTTTAATAATGTCCTGTCGAATAAAATTCTGCCAGATTTGGTGCTGAGGAATTTCTGAAATCCTATCCATGCAGCCAACAGGCCAAGTAGAATAATCCACCAGTAACTAGTCATAAAATCGCTGGTTCCCATAAGGAATTTTGTCGATCCCGGCAAATCATTACCACGTGCCAGAATGATTTTCGATAATTTCGGAACCACAAAAGTAACCAGAATCACTGTTACAATGATACTGAAACTGACCAGAACCGACGGATAAATCATCGCGGATTTGATTTTGGTTTCCAGTCTTTGTTTTTTATTGATATAATCGCCCAACAATTCAAGCGATCGGCCAAGGTTTCCGGTCGCCTCGCCTACCCGAACCATCGAGACATAAATTTTATCAAACCACAAAGGATATTCTTTTAAGCCATCAGCCAGATTTTCTCCCGAAAGCAGCTGGTCGCGGATATTTTGTAAAATATGCGAAAATTTCCCATCCTGTTGTTGAGCTACCAATACCGCCAAGGCCTCCGTCAATTGTACCTCAGCCCCGATCATAGTTGAAAGTTGTCGGGTGAATTCCAGCACTATCCGCCGCCGTTTAGCGCCATAAAGTTTGCCCAATTCAAATTTATGTTCGTGGGAAGCTTCACTGATAGGGCGAAGTTTGGTAGCGTGCAACTGGCGATTGCGCAGAAGTTTCCGGGCCGCAGAAGCCGATTCGGCAGCTACTGAACCCTGGCTTTTTTTGCCGGTTCTGTCAAGAGCTATATATTCAAAAGTTGGCATATTAATTTCTCAACTAAACATTATCTGATTGAGCCATACGCAGAACTTCTTCCAGCGAAGTTTCGCCCATCTCAACTTTACGCAGGCCATCCATTCTCAAGGTATTCATTCCACTTTCCATCGCCGATTTTTTGATCGCCCCGGCGGTTTTACGCTGATAAATACATTGGCGAATATCATCATCTACGACCATCAATTCATAAAGTCCCATTCGTCCCATATAGCCGGTCTGGAAGCATTTGTCGCAACCAACACTTTGATATACTTTTTCAAAAGCGGCGAAACCAATTCCCAGCTTACGCATTTCAGCTGATTCGGCTTCAACGCATTTTTTACATGAAGTGCAAAGTTTCCGAACCAGTCGCTGAGCCAGCACGCCAGCGACTGAAGAAGCCACCAGGTATGGCTCAACATTAAAATCGAGCATACGTGTAATAGCACCGGCGGCATCATTGGTATGCAATGTACTGAAAACCAAATGTCCGGTCAGCGATGACTGGATAACCATGCGGGCGGTTTCTTCGTCACGAACCTCACCGACCATTATAACATCAGGATCCTGACGTAAAACATGGCGAAGGGCGGTAACAAAAGTCATACCTTTCTTGCTGGCCACCTGAATCTGGCTAATGCCGTCGATGTGGTATTCAATAGGATCTTCAATTGTAATAACATTTTTTTCACGGATATCAAGTCTCTGCAGAAAGCTATATAGTGTTGTACTTTTACCACTTCCGGTTGGCCCGGTAATAAACATTACCCCATGGGGCCGTTTAATTAAATCATCGACTTGCTCAAAATCACTTGGTGCCAGACCCAGACTTTCCAGTTTGTAAACGCCTGTACTTTTATCCAGCAGACGCAAAACCAGTCTTTCGCCATAAGCAGTGGGCACGGTACTGACACGTAAATCAACCTCACGTGGGCCAATACGTACACTGCAACGGCCATCCTGCGGCATTCTTCTTTCGGCTATGTCCATTCCAGCCATTACTTTTACACGCGAGACAATTACAGGTAATATTCGAGTGTCAAGTGAAAGCATATCGTACATCAAACCATCTATGCGATAGCGGATAAGAATTTTCTGTTCGAATGGATGGATATGCACATCCGAAGCCCGCATCTGCAAAGCTTTAAACAGAATATCATTTACCAGTCGAATAACTGGAGGGCGATTCACCACATCCAGCAAATCTTCAGATGACACTTCACCTATAAGGCTTTCAATACCCTGGGCATCTACCTCATCTGCAATATCTTCCAGAACAGTAACTTTTTGTTCATAAGCTTCATTGATAGCGGTGCTGATAGTAGCCTTTGTCGCCAGTGCTGGCCGCACCGAACAATCCAGCAAACGCCCAATATTATCCATCGCGTACATATCCAAAGGCTTGCACGTGGCTATAATAACTTCATCATCTTCTTTGCCAATAGCAATTACATTATGATGATGGGCATAATTTGATGGCACCTTTTCGATGAATTCTAATGGTACTTTCGATGCTTCTATCTCACTGTAGAACTGCATCTCCAGATATTGGCCAAACAGCCGCAGCATCTGATCTTCGGTAAACAAGCCGGCATGAAGCAATGCCTCATCAAGTGCTTTTCTATCCTTGACAGCTTTATGGGAATATCTTAACAGAAACTCCTCTAGCACTTCGGCATCGACGATGTCCTGTTCTTTTGCGATTGTTAATAGTTGCTCTTGCATTTTTATTTTGATCCAGTTTGGATTTTACTATCAATAATTAGGTATCGCTATCGCGATGTAATTTTATCAGCATGGGCATAGCCCATCCTACCTATTACAATAATTCGAGCTTATTGTTCATCATCTTCCTTACGGGCCGGAGATTTCTTCTTAGGCCAGGTAGGAATAAATTCCAACTGCTGACGATTATCTTCAAAATCTTTAAGTTTTTGCTGATGGTCTTTGGTAAGATTTTCAATGTCATCAAAGTTTGGTTTGCCATCGTCTTTATCTTCAGGCATACGTACAATTGATGCTTTCACAAATATATATAATACCGAACGCACTTTGGTTTTGGATGTACTTCTGAATAATGCTCCAATCCCAGGGATGTCGCCCAGTATTGGCACTTTCTTGACCCTCATCCCATCGCTTTGGGTTGTCAGTCCACCTAAAACGATTGTTCTCTGGTCAGGAACCGTAACAGTTGTGCTGATGGAATTATTATTTTTTGGTGGCGGAATCGCCCCGGTTGCTTTGCCGTCAAAACTATTAACTTGCAGATTAATCGTTAGCTTAAGGAAGTCTCCTTCGCTGATATGCGGGGTGATGGTCAGTTCTGTACCGGCATCTTCATAACCATCGGAGGTTTCTATCGGCGTATCAGAACCAGGTTGAATGGTAATCTTTGTCTTTGGTTCGCTGCGGGTACTTTTTATCATACCTTCTTCATTATCATTTACCAGAACCCTTGGCGTTGATTCAATCTTGCCATTATTTTGATTTCTGAACGTATTTAATACCGCATGGATAATATCGTCATTGAAAAATGCGATAGTAGCGCCGCTGCCAGCTGTTATAGGTGTTATTACCCCAGAATCGCTGCCCCCGGACAGTTCAGCGGCTAAAACTGAAGAATTGCCAGATATATAATCTTGTGAACTGTTCCAGACTCCTTTGGAGTCAATCCCCAGATTCAATGCGTCATCTTCGCTGACCTGCACCAATGTTGCTTCAATCAATACCTGGGGCAATCTCTTATCCAGCTGTTCAATAATATCTGTTATTTCATCATGTTGCTTTTGACTGGCACTTACCGCTACGCCATAGATATCAGTCAAAGCCACAATCTTCGGAGCGAACTCGGCCCCAGGATAATACTGCTTAGTATCACCGCCGGCAGAGTCATCCAGTCGCTTGGAATCCATGACTTCCTGTAGCATAGTTGCCACCGCGTCTGGTTCTCGATTTTCCAGGAAATGGATCACTACTTTGCCCATAGCCCCTTCAGGGTTGACATCAATTTCATTTATGATAGTTCTTATATCGATTAATTGATATTCAGCGGCATAGACAAATATTCTATTGGTCGAATGCTGCAAGGCCACCCGGATTTCTGGTTCTTCCATGCCCGGAAGCATCGGAGAGCCAAGAGCATTTTCACCGATATTACTTTGTGTTGTTCCATTTGGGCCAACTACAATAAATTCACGTGTATCACTGAAGTTTGAATTACGGGCACGTTCGCGTGGATTCTGGTTTTCACTGTCAACTTCGACTACACCTAAATCTTTGAGTACCTGATAAGCTTCTTCGGCGTCTACATATTTAAGTTCAAATTTCTCCAGTTTCATCGAGTCATAGCCCGTTGGCGGCACATCAAGTACCGGCAGCAACTCTTTAACCATTTCATATTGTTTATCTGTACCAACAACCAGCAAACGATTGGTACGCTGGTCAGGAAGCAGATATGGCCCATCTGGTTCTATCTTGGTTATTTCAGCTGGTGGGGTATTAGAACGACTGTTGCCATATCTTGAGGAAGTCCCCGAACGGGAATATGAGCTGCCCGTTGAGCCATAACGAGATGCTGTCCGCGATGAACCGCTTGAGCCAGTGCCGCCAGCGGAATCTTTTTCTTCCAGAGCTTTAATCAGGTCCGCCAGTTGCGGAGCAATATCGGTACATGGAATATACTGAATTGTCAATACCTGGAGTTTCAGATTAATGTCAACATCTAATATAGCAATCAATTTATTGACTTCGGCTACCTGCTGGGCATTACCTATCACTAATAAACGATTTGTTCGCTCATCAGCTACCAGATAAGGACCGTCTTCACCGGTTTTGATAAAGCCACTGCTGCTACTGTTATTGTTGCTGGATGAAGTGGGAGTTCCTGGTCGTGGGATATTAGATGTTCGTAAGCGACTGCTTGAACTGCTCGAACCAACAGGCTCCTGGCCATCCAGGGCCTTGAGCATTTCTTCCAGCTTTTCGATTGCGTTTTCAACCCGAATATGATCGAAACCAATTGGCTCAACTCTTATTTCAGCATCCGGCATCGCCAGGTCAACCAGTCCTAGTAAATCTTCAACTTGTGCGATTTGTTGGTCCGAACCCACTACCAGAATTCTATTTAATCTTTCATCAGCTAACATAAATGGTGTTCGTCCACCAGTATCTTTGCTCTTAGAACTGATTATGCGAACCGGTGCCCGAGGATTTGACGATGCAGGACTGGGAGCCCCTGAGCTGCTGGCTGACTGGGCATTGCTCAATGCTTCAAATAAACTCTGAATCTTTTCCAGGGCATCTTCAACTTCCAGATTTTCAATTGTCATGGAACGAATGTTCAGCACTGATGCCGGTTCTTCAATATCCATCAGCTCAATTAAATATTCCAGCTGTTCCAGTTCTGCCTTGGTGCCAATGGCGATTAAACGATTAGTCCTTGCGTCAGCATAAAGAAATACGCTTAATTCGTCACGTGATGGGCCGGGCCTGTTAATTGTTGGTGACAATTGCGGTTGTGTATTGGCACTTGGGCTTCTGTCTCTTACGCTTGGTGCAGCTATTGACATATTTGGTATCGATCCGGTCAGCTTGGCCTGATTAAGCTCACGCATTAATTGTTCCAGTGTGCCCTGAGCCTCTTCAACAAATAAATATTTAGGCTGATATGTTTTCAGTTTACGATTTGCCTCATCCTGATCTATCATCTTGATAATATTCATCAGCCGGGGGATATTACGCTGATATTCAGTGATCATCAATATATTTGTCTGGGGCAAAGACCGCACCGTAGTTGCGTCTATCACAAAGGTTTTAAGCACATTTTCAACTTCACTTACCCTTGCGTTATTTATAGTAACTAATCTTGTCACTACCATGTCTTCACGATTAGTTTCGCCATTTAGTTCATGACCATCAAGTTTTAATGCATCCCCACGTTTGACGATACGGGTAAATGGGGGGTCTTCTACCATCACATAACCTTCAACCGCCAGAACATGCTGCATCAATGGCAACAATTCCTCGCGGCTGATGGGTTCATATTGGACTAACTTTACCCGGCCTTTGGGTATCTGACCATCAGAATATATATAGTTTAATTTAAGTTCTTTGCCGATAGTCTCCAGCAGTTTTGCCAGGTCTACTATATCACTTTCGGTTTTGATTATCACAAAACCTTCTTTGATTTCTAATGAAACATCACCGGATGTATCTGGCTGTGCGTCTTGAGGTTTCTCGTCTGCTGCTACGTTTACTGCTGTAGTTTTAGTTGGATTCTTAGTCTTAACAGCTTCTGGCTTGGGAGTTTTCGTTTCTTTTTTATCTGTCTTTGGTTTTTCAACTTTTTCAACCGGTTTGGCCACAGGCTTTACTGTGGTTGCTGGCTTTTTAATAGATGAGACAGGTGGCTTTTTAGTAGCTGAACTTCGATTTTTAACCGCATCCTTATCGAGCTTTTGTTGGATGACATCCGTTACTTTATCGAAATAATCTTCAAATGCTTTTAACTCATCTGAACCGGGCTTGCTCTTTTTCAGGCCTTCCAGTTCCATAAATAATGCCATATATTCATAATCGCTGACTTCTTCAGGCTTCTTTTTACCTGCCGGTATAATCACCGTGTCGTCAGCTGATACTTCAATATCATCTTCTGTGACTTCTGCTGCTTCAACTTTGACATTAGTCTGCTCAGCATCATTGGGGTCCTGAGCCTTGACAGTATTTATATCAAAAATGATCCAGATTCCTACCCCAGTTAATAGTGTTAATGCCACTATATTAGGCCAGACAAATAACTGTTTCCAGTTTCTATATATTTCTTTTATATTTTTTTTTGAAATACTTGCCTTGACATTATCGTCTTGTCGATTATTATTTCTGTGAACCATCTTTTTATTTACTCCGTAGTAAAGGATATCATGTATGAGCAAGTTCTATTATTGTTTTCTTATTATCTTTATATTGTCTTCTTGCAAAACGCAAACTATATTGGTCGATTCCAAATCTCAGGCAGATATTTATCATCTGCAGCGGTCCCAGGTGAAATCTACCATGGATAACCTGCTGAAAGCTTTGGCCTCAAAGTCTTATGGCAAACTCACCGACTTTGTTGAACCATCTTCTGCCGATGCCCCCAAACTCTCTGGCGATGCTATCGCTGCCAGAATTCTGGGCCCAAATTATTCTATTGTCTCTATTGGTCGTTGGGTTCCCGAAGGCTTTATCGTTAATTTCGATGACCCCCAAACCGCCCAGGTCCAGTTCACTCTCAACTATAAGCCTGCGCCATATCGTAAAGAAATTTCTAATATTATTAATTTTACTTTTCATTATTCTATAAAACATCAAAAGTGGTTTTTAGTCTTAAAATAGTATCATAATCAATTAGAGCCAGCTGTACTGCCTGTCCTTTGATAACGGCTTGGCAGGGTAGATCTTGAATTGGAGCTACCTGGCGTAGTTTCGGGACGATTACTGTTGGTAGAATTTGTTGTTGGCTGCCTCGGCGTATAACCAGATTTTGCATTCATAGGGTTTGTTGGTGGCTTTGGCATTGCTGGGGCGTTTACTTTGATGATCTCCACTGTATATTCAAAACCATCCTGAGTTAAGACTACCGAGCCATCAAATACTTTTGATAATACAAATTTATCTACCTTTTCGCCAATTCGAAAATGTTGTTCTTTACTGGAATTTGATGCTTTAAACCAAGCTTCGCCTTTGCCATTACCCATAGCTAAAGTTGCCGATAGCTTAAATTGCGGGTCAGCGGGTTTGGGGCGGCTATAACTTACCGAATATTCTGCTAATTCATTTTCCTTAACCGTGCAACTGATATTGTCCGGTGCAGTCCAGCCTGGCACCGCCTTAAAATTAATGGTTTTAGCTCCGGCTCGAAGATTTTCAACTGTTTGACCGCTATTATACCATTTGCCATCTATTTGCCATTGTGCCTGCTCCAGACCTTCGGCTGCTTCGATATTGACAACTGCTTTGCCATAAATGATTTTGCTGTATTTTACGGTCAATTCGGTTATTTCATTTTCTTTGACTTTGGCAGTCATTTTTGGACTATCCCAACCTTCAACATCCTTAAACGCGATATTATGAGTACGCCCAACCTGTACCTTGTCGGCTTGCTGACCACTTTCGAGCCAATCACTGCCAGCGACTTTCCAGCCACCGCCATTGAAACCTTCGACTTCCTCAATAACGAGTTTAACTTTGCCGTATTTAATTTCTACAGGTTTGACTTGTTTGACTGGGGTAGGGTCTTTTTTTACTATTTTAGGTCTGAATCTATCGGAAAAAGCGTCTGCAGCGGTCACCAAAGGGTATTTTACGATAATATCATTTCCGTCCGAGCCAGCATTAATGGTGCTACCATTGCTATTTCCCAGCAGGGCGAGAAGTTTGTTTATGGGCATACCATATATGCCGAAAACCAGTATCGCAATTGCAATAATCACGATTGTGCAGTTTATATACCATATACTCTTGTTGTTCACTCTATTATACCTCTGGCAAGGAAACCACCTGATTTACCCAACCGTTATAACCTGTCTTATTTGAATAATCAGCCCAGCTTACCTTTTTTCGCTCGATTCGTCAAGTTCTTGTCACAAAAGAATTTAACGTTATTCATAATTCGCAGATGCGTCTCAGATTCAGTTATATTATGTATTTCTATAAGCTTTGACCATCATTGCTGATTCAAGTTCCACTAATATTTATTTTTTGTGTAAAATGCCTTCCTTAAGACGTTTATCTATTATCGGCTACAATTGATAGCTGTTTAATATAACCCGGGATAAAATCCATTTTTAGAGGGTGGCAAAAGGCTCGGAAAAGACAAAAAAGGCTTTAGAAAGTACATATTTGCTCAAAATATCGCAAAATAATACCTTAAATATCACCAGTCAAATAGGGTTTGAGTATATCATTGTCTTTCCAAAAGCCAGTTAAATTGCAGTATAGCAATTTCATATAAGTTGACATGACCATCATTATTTCTGTCATATATGTTTGGGCCTACCTTATCCAGCCAATGATCCAGCACCGCGGTGAAATCTAATATATCTATAACATTATCATAATTAACGTCGGCTACACTAAAATTATCGGACGACGTGGAAAGCGATGCCCGGGGGGTGCCACCGTAAGAGCCCATATTGATTAGTTGCCCATTAGGCCAGCATTCGCTTTGCCAGGCCAGACCCTCGGGCTTGCCCGTATCGATACATGGGCTGTCCAATGCGTCCTGAACCCAGGCATTGATTTGCCAATCCCAGCGGCCAATAGTGCTGCGCAGGTGGAAGTCGTAATCCAGTACATTTGTGGTATTGGCAAAAAGCGGGTCGGTATCAATATTGTGATTTATTTCACTGGGGGCACCTTGAATATTATTATATTCAGCAGTTATTTTGTTGTCGGGGTCCGCAATAGCAGGCAGAGCCATATCGCCCCATAAGATGCTATTTCTAAGGTATATCTGGTAGCAACTGTCCCATGCAATAACTGCATCGCTTTTATGAATAGTGCAATTTATTATTTCCACCCGTCTGGACCTTTGCATATCAATACTGCTGGAATCATCAGCGGTTGAGTGACAATCGGTTATCAGATTATTTTTGATATTAAAGTCATAGCATCTATCCAGAGCAATTGCACCGCCGCGTTTATTAGCTTGGAAGAATCCAAACCAGCATTTTTCGATTGTGCTGACTTTGGTTTGGCTGGCATCAATATAAATCGCACCGCCAACATCCACATTTGAAGTTGTCAGAAACAAGCAATTTCTGAGGGTAAATTCATTATTGTTGATAGAATATACCCCGCCACCAAAAGTTTCATCGTCATTAGGGTCGGTATTACCTTTATCATTAAAATAGCCTGTCCCGCAAATTACAGTAAAGCCATCAATAGTAACGCCTTTGGCTAAACCGCTGGGCATAGTAATCGTGGAGTCATACATATCATCAGAGCCATTAGTTCCAAGAATAATGGTGGTTGCCTGAATATCTTTATCTTGCGGGTCTACGGTTTTTAAGGTCAGGCCCTGGCGGTGGACTTTGATATTTTCTTTATATACCCCAGGCATAACGATTAGCACATCCTTTGATGCGGCCGCATCGATGGCTTTCTGGATGGTATTGAACCAGGTGTTTTTGGTTTCATTTTTGACGACATTGCTTAAATTGTCCGGGTCAAGCTGGCTCATTTCATCGGCGCCGATATCTACCCTGCCAAAGAGATAGCGGGCATTGCCATCATAATCTGTCTGGGTGGCTAAATATTTAATGGTCGGGTCACCAGCATTAACGCAAGGTGAATTTTCATTAAGATGCCAATCCCATTGTTCTTCTTCGCCACCTACATAGACAAAATCAGGATCAATATTAATATTATTTTTTCCAATTTTAGTTTCACCCAGCCATCCACCTTCGATGTCGCAATAGTTCAATTCTGTCTGGGCATCGTCAATGTCAAAAATATGGTCAAAGGCCGGGACATTACCCCAAACAATTGAATTATTAATATCGGCATTGGTTATCCCATCGCCGAGGTAAATGGCGCTGCCTAAAACCGAACCCACAGTTGCATTGCCATATATCGTGCAGAAATCAAGTTTAACATTTTTACTGGTGCTGATGAAAACTCCGCCGCCGCGGCTAAGATTATTAGGGTCATTAGCGATATTGCTGATAATAAAATTATTATTCAGGTTAAGATTATCGGTCATATCAGCATATAGTCCACCGCCATAGGAGCTGTCATTATCACCTAGGAGACAAAAATCTACGGTGCTGTTGGCTGCTTCTGATAGATAAATCCCGCCGCCTCTGCTGTTGGCTTTGTTGTTAAGGATATTGCAGTTACGGATTTTTATATTATCGTTTTTAGAACTTGTTATTCCGCCGCCAGCTTCATTTGCACCATTTCTCATTGAGATTCCCCTGATTTCGGTACCGCCAGCTTTTTCAGCGACCAGTTGTATTACTGGACCCAGACTTTGGCCATCGATGGTAGTATTGCTAACTACATCACGTTCCCAAATACTGCGGCCTTTTAGGACAAGGTTAGCTTTTTCAATAACAATATTTTCATTGTATACCCCAGGGCCTATGATAATGGTATTGCCGGCCTCAGATTCATCGACAGCATCTTGAATGGTGCAATGCCAGGAGTTTTCAGACTGATTATAGATCAGGTGTTTAGTGCCAGATAAAATCGGTTCAGTATGCTCCCAGGCCCCAATATCCAGACAGCAATGGGATAATCTGATATTGCCGTCAATATCAAATGTAGTTTCATCCTGATAGCTAAGGTCGCCGCCATTGATGCAAGGTGAATTGCTCTTTAGTATATAGTCATGGTCAACGAATTTGTCATCATTGGGGTCATCGGGGTCACCTTCATCAGTGTAGCCCTGGAATATGGGGTCGGTGCTGATAATTGCATAATCAGTATTTTCATCTACTAAAATATTTTCCCATCCACCCTGTATATTGCAATTACTAAGTACAATGGCGGATTTAGTAAACAGCAGAAATTGATCAAGCTGTTCTGTTTCATCTTCTGCTAGAGCATTATTCCAGATAATTGAATTATTGATAGATTGTTCCCACACGCCCATATATTCAATAGCATAAGGGTAATTCTTTTTGATGGTGCAGCGGCTAATCTCGAAAGTGCCATCTTCACCGCAATATATCCCGCCTGCGGCATCTTCTGAAGTATTACCCACAATGACGCTATCCGATAAATCCAGAGTGAAAGTGTCTAAGATAAAATTATCCTGTTCAAGAACAATTGCTCCACCTTTTTCATAAGCGATATTGTTTTTTATAATACATTTTTCAATTTTTATGCCATTGGTGTTTTGGCAATATATCCCGCCACCTTGCACTGCGACATTATCTCTGATAATACATCTTCGAATGGTTGGCTGTGCCTGAAAGATATTAATCGCTCCGCCATTTTCAGCGCTGTTATTTGCCAGAGTTAAGCCATCTAATAAAGATTCGTTAGAATCAGAAGGGCCAAAATAAATAATGCTGGACAATTCATTGCCTTTTATGACAGTATTGTCACGAAAATCCATTTTGTCGGGATGGCGACTTTGCAAGGTTGTACCGGCCTTAAAATCGATTCTGTAGTCAGATATATATAGACCGGGGTTTATCGTTATAATATCGCCAAGGGTAGCTTGACTCATCGCGTTTTGAATATCGCTATACCATTGCTCATTATTTTCATTATAAATTTTATGGCCAGGGTTCAGCTCATTAATACCAATATCAACAGCTTCGTCACAAAAACGATTATTGCTATCGATATCTTTCAGGTCGAAAGCTGGTGCGTATTGTGACTCTCCCGTGTCAAAGCAGATAGAATCTGATTCGATTCGGTATGCGTTTTTAATATCTTCGACTTCTACCCATACATTGACATCCCAGCTGCCAGCTGTGCTGAAACCGGGGTCGTCATCGATTGGATTGAGGTTGTGGTCCCATTCTGAACCGCTGCCATCATCTGGGTCGGGGATTCCCCAGCCACCGGTTACATAGCAGTATTTAATATCTGGTGTGCCAGTGACTGCATAGGGTGCGGCGATCTGCCGGGTTTTATTATTCCAGATAATGGAATTTCGCACCTTAGGGTTACTGCCGGTTATGCAATGCAATGCACCGCCAGCCTGGGTATTAGTTGCCTTGTTGCCAGCCAGCACGCAATTATAAATTTCAGGCTTAGAATTACTTTCTAAATATATTCCGCCGCCATCAAGTGATTCATTACCATTAATTACACTGTTATCAATTCGACCATTGCTGGCATAGCAATATATCCCGCCGCCATAGTTCGCATTGTTTTCCACCAGATAACTATCAATGATTGTTATTGTACTGGCCGAAAGAAAAATTGCTCCGCCTTTAGCACTGGCAGAATTATCTTCAAAATAGCAATCAGTCAATTCCACCTCACAATCATTATAAAAATATAATGCTCCGCCGCTATAAAGTTCGACGCTGTTGCCAATGAAGTCACAATTATAAAATGAAACTTTTGAGCTGATACAATATATTGCTCCGCCATATCTTTTGGTATGATTATTTGAGAATTTGCAGTTTATGAAAATTGATTCTTCGCTTGATTCACAGCTGATTGCCCCGGCATTAGTGGTGGTATTGTGTCCGCTGATGATGCAGTTTCTTATGGTTGCCCCGGAATTTTCCGCAATTAAAATCGCTCCGGCCCAGCCCCAATAGCCTTTTCCATTGGTTATGGTAAAGCCATTGAGTTGAGATTCAATAGTTTCACCAGTGATAAATAATACGCCGGTGTCTGAAAGGGCCGAGCAGTCAATTATGGTATTTTCCACGATAGAATCGTTGGCAGGATCTGAACTTTGGACTATGATTTTTTTGCCTTTGAAATCGATGGTTTCAGCATAAGTCCCTGGTGCGACAATTACAATATCACCATCGCTGGCGGTATCGATGCCAGTCTGGATCGATGTCCCGGTTGGGACAAAAATATCTGCCCCGTAAGACGGATTGGGAAATTCAGAAAAAATACCGGAAATGAGCAATAATGCGAAGAAAATCGCGAAAAAATCTAATTTTTTGCAGATCATGCTGGCATCCTTTCCTTATTTAATCGTCAGCTATTGTTCATTTTTAGCGACGCTTATGCACTAATATCCATATTAGTATCTCTATAATACCCGGAAAAACTTGATATAACAAGTAAAATTATCGGACTTAAACCCTGTTTTGGATATACACTCTGAAATAGAGCCGCCAACTCAAGTATTGATTAAAATCAGCATTGTTATGGCGTCAAATTCAGATTTCAACGGTATAGCCTCAGTCCCATAAAATGATAAATTTACTCCAATAAACCGCAAAAAGGGCATTTATGACTAAATATGTTAAATAATGATCTGGCCATTCAAGACGGCCTGTGATTTAGACGAATTTATCTGTATAGATATAATATTATTGTTAATCAAATCGTAGATATAATGTCTATTTAAGTTCTTTATAATAAAGCTTATGTATAAGCTTTGCTTAACTGTTGTAGACGAATGGTATTTTGAGGAGAAAACTATGGATCAGCATCTTGATGATTTCCTGCTGAGCGTTGAACTTGATAAAGCTTTGGAAAATGATCTTCTAAATGGTGATGTTGACGATGATACTGATATTGAAATATCACCGCAATATCCTGAAAATCTTACTAATTTGCTACAGCAGGCGATCCTGGACCGGGCAACCGATGTTCATATTGACCCATTTGGTGATAAAATGGCTATCAGGTTCAGAATTGATGGCATCGTGCATACCAAGCAGAAACTGGCAATGGCTGAAGGGCAGCGACTCTTAAATCAAGTTAAGGTTGCCGCCAAGATTGATATTGAAAAGCATTTTGTTCCAGTGGAAAGCCAGATGCGTTGGTTGACTGAAATGGGTGCTCGTGATATTCGTATAGTTATTACCCCAGCTGGTCAGCGTGATGCCGCCCATATGCGGTTTATGACCACCCCAGAACAGTTTACCAGCCCGGAAAGTTTAGGTTTTTCAGATCAGCAGCAACAGCAGATTCGAAATGCCATGAAAGCTCAGCATGGACTGGTACTGGTTTCTGGTTCCACTGGTGCCGGTAAATCTTCTTCTCTTTATGCCTTAGCTTCGATGCTGGAACTTGAAAAGAAAATCGGCGTTTCAATCGAAGACCCTATCGAACATGATATGGATCATCTAAGGCAGATTCAGGTCGATGAGGACCATGGTTTAACGATGTATGAAGGTTTGCGAGTGGTTCTGAGAATGGACCCTGATGTTATCATTGTTGGTGAAATTCGTGATGAGCATTCTGCTATGATCGCCGCTCGGGCAGCAATGGCAGGGCGACTGGTTATCGCGACTTTGCATTCTACCGATTCTGCTTCGGCGGTTGAAACAATGCATTATCTGGGCGTGCCTTATTATGTTCTGGGATCAACATTAAGAATGATTATATCGCAATCATTGGTGCGTAAACTTTGTATGAACTGTTCGACTGGCCGCAAGTTGACACAACAGGAAACCGAACTTTTTGAACATTATAACATGGCGGTACCTGACCAGGTTTATAATTCGGTAGGTTGTAATGAATGTGGTGGCTATGGCCACACTGATCGATTGGGTGTTTTTGAAATCGCTACTATTGGCAAAGATGTTTCTAAAATGATTACTCATGGTACTTCGCATGAATTAATCAGGGATACATTCAGAAGCAATGGCGTTAAACCCGTTATTGTCGATGCTCTGAGCAAGGCCGCTATGGGGATGGCTTCTATGGAAGAAGTCTACCAGGCCTGTTGGCTGGATATTGCCGCTATCGAAGAGGATAAACTGCAGAAAAATTCAGATTCCGATTTGGTTTATAACGATAGCTATACTGAAGAATTAGAATATACCGACTGATTAATTATATTTAAATAAATTAAATGATAAATTTTATCACCCTTTGGCCTGTCATACCCCCCCCCGTGACGGGCCATACTCGTTTTAAAACCATGCCAAAAAGGCAGCAATAGTGCACAATCAGGTAAATTTATAGTAAAAAAGGTGAAAAATCATAATTTTTAACTTTGCAAATGACCAATAACTTTGTAGAATTCCTGATTCTTAATAGATATTGTATGTCTATGTAAGATGTTATTGGATTGTGTGATCAGGTAAATGACAAGGATGATTTGCCGGGTCTCTACACTTAAGATGTTATAATATAAGGAGTTACCTTGTGGCACATTCGCTAACTGCGAAAAAAAGAATCAGGCAAAACGCTAAAAGGCGTATGAGAAACCGCGCTCGTAATAGTGCAGTTAAAACTCAGATTAAAAAGTTCCTGGAAGTAGCTAAGACCAGCACTGATGTCGCTGCGATCGAAACAGAGTTGAAATTAGCCCAGAAGAAGATTGATCGTCTGGTTGCTACTAATTATATTCATAAAAATAAAGGTTCAAGACAGAAATCTCAGCTGGCTCGTCAATTCAACGAAGTCAAAGCTAAGCATGCTGGATAATTTGATTTATAAACCTTGAGTTAATTAGAGTTTATGGTTAGGCCATAGATTTTAGTAGCTCGTTTACGGTTATTTTAAGTCTAATCTTGAATTGTATAGATAATGAAAAAATCAAACCGATTGGTTTATCTGATCGGTTTTTTTGTGCTTTTGCTGTAGCTATAAAAAAAATGAAAAACGTCATGTTTTTCTCGTTAAAATGCTTGCAGAAAAGGCTTTAAGTTTGTAAATTATTTGAACACTTTTCAAGCTTTGTCTTTAGGCAAATGTTTTGTACAAGTTAATAATGTTGCAGATTCGTCTGTAGCCCCAGGGCCCATAGCTCAGTTGGTTAGAGCAAGCGACTCATAATCGCTGGGTCGTAGGTTCGAGTCCTACTGGGCCCATTTTACCTAAATTTTTATCATTGCAGGGATTTGTCAATTCTTGCAAATTATTGCCAAAACCATTGTCGGATAATAGTTTATGTAGGTCAGTTTTATCATTTGTCAATTCTAGTCTATGGCCTGCAAACGCTGACTGCCCTGAATTGTGCCCTGATTTTTTTTCAACCTGTTGAATGCCAGCGGCTTTAAGGTAGTCGTTGTCGGTTATCTGTGCGTAGTGCTTCATTGCTACAGCCGGGCTATTACCCAGCCAGCTACACACTTGATGTACTGGATAAATGTTTAAAAGCTCTGTTTCTCTGCTGGATCGGCAATTCTGAAAAATCTTTTGCCAAGGTTCAATACCTGCTTTTTTGATAATTCTGGTAGCCTGTGTACGCAAGTTCTGGTTTTTGCGATTGTATTTACTGATAACATTCGTTTGGCCGTCTGCTGCCTGATTAAATGCTTCTAGTAGTAATGGCATAATTACGGGAAATAGAGGTACTTTACGCATGCCCTTGTTTCCGTGGTGTTCAGTCTTAGGGCTATGAACAAGCATATACCCTTCGTCCCAGTGTATATCCTGCCAATTAAGGCGGTATATTTCAGATGGACAACGCAGACCACCATAACGGGCCAATGCGAATGTCAACTTCCAATCCATATCAGGACAGGCATTTATAACGACATCAATTATTTCCCTGCTCACAAAAAAGAATCTGGAAGCATTAGCCATACTTCCAGGCTTAATATGTTCAAAGGGGTTTTCAGTGATTATTTTAGCCCTTATAGCGGCACTAAAGAATTGCTTACAATATTTAATCGTTCGTGCTATAGAAGCACTGGCCAGCCCTAGTGATTTAAGAAATATTACGAATTTATCAGCGTCAGCAGGGGTAATATGACTTAACATTTTAGTTTTTGACCAAAAGGTCGTCATCTTATCGGCGGTATGTTTTAGTTTTACAACAGTTTGTTTTTTTACATCGGTCCTGCTGTTAATGTAATTCTTCAGCCATTGCTCTAAGGTAATATCATTCTGTTTCTTTGATACAGCCATTATGCCTATATGTTCCAGTCTTTTTCTTAATGATACTGGGATGCTGACCAGCCAATCAGCAGTTGCTGGCGGGAAGGGTGTTCCTGTTTTATTTGATCGTAAAATATTTTCTATATGTACCCTTACCGACTCTGCTTCTCGTTTGGTAATCTTTTTGCCCAATCTGATACATGGCCTTTTGGGGTGCTCACCAGGTGATAGCTGGATAATTCTACAACCTTTTTCAGAAGTTAAACAAGCCATTATTTACCTACCTTTCTTTTTTTAACTATTTCCAGATCTAATAAAGTACCTAAAGCATCCCAATGGCTACTGGATAGTCCTGTTTTGCCAGCCATAAACCGGCACATACTGGCTTGATCGATGCCTGTTGCTTTACATATTGCATATCTAGACATATCAGCCCCATTGATGGCTTGCCTTAGATAGTCGCTTAATATTAATTTTTTTTGTGCTTTTGTATTCATATCTATATATTACCTTGTACTTGTTTTAATATCAAATATATTTTTTTATCTGTTAACGCGCCAGCGCGCACCTGTGAAATTTTGATTAACCCTGAGTTACCCCTGATTAATGCAATGCTACAATAGCATAGAAAAACTGACAAAAGGGGTAATAGAAGTGAAAAACATCATTTAAGCCTTCCAAACAAGGATTAATAGCCTTGCTTTTGTCAATAACAGCTACTGTCATAATATTGACATATTATCGACAAAAGCACTTTATGCCAGAATTATACAGCCTTCGCCAGGTGCAATTGGACAATCTTCGGATTTATTTTATAAATAGTTTTGGGCCTTCCGCCAGTTGATTTTATTTCAGGCCTAAGCCAATCTAGGCTACAAAGCTGATTTAGGGCTCGTTTTATATCTTTTTGTTCTATTAAATTCCGCCAGCCTTTGCGTTGTATATCCCTGCAGGTAAAACCATTTTCTAAGTTACTTTTTTTTAAGTGTTCAGCCAGTATCTGAATAGATGATCCATAATTGCTGTCGGCCAATGCAGAATTGTATATTTTTCGTGCGTGGCTTTCCAGATAATGCCCCCAGGCAATAGCCTTTTCCAGTGCTACTTTGCTAACATTACCCTTGCCACCATCGGCCAAATGTATCAGCAGGGCAAGCGATGGTATCAGACTTCGATATTTACCTAGATGAGCAGCCATACAGGGCCTTTCGGTTTCTTCTCTTAGATGATTTTCCAGTTTGGTAAGCCAGTCAGCAAATAAATCTTGGGCACCATGATCAAAATAAATGAATGGTACATCTTTTTGTTCATCATCAAAAGTATCATACTGGCCACCTAAAGCTTGCACGTCAATATCATCAATAGATTTAAATAGATCAAATACTTGTTTTTTTGCCTGATTGTCTGGGTACCGGTCAACATACTTGTAGTTTTCGTTGGTATCTGGCCATACTGCCAATTGGAACCGTTGCATCAGTCCATCATCACCATTACCGCCAGATGTAGCCGAAGCAATATGATCTGTTAGGACTCCAGGCTGTATTGTACCTAAAATTGAAATACAAGCCCCATCAATTCTTATATGTCCTCTACCGATACGGTCGGTTCTCCAGCTGCCGTTACCATCCCAGGCTTCTAATAGACTGGCTCTGGCCGGTTCCTGTCCCGGTTTTTCCAGGCTGCGTAGCAAACCATTGAGTTCGTCCCGATAAACCAATACCCCATTGGGATTATCAGCTAAGATAGCTCCCAGTGCTTCAATGGTAATATCTGAAACTATATATCTTTTTAGTTTTGGCTGACCGATATTTTGCAGAGCATTAATTCTGGCCTGCTGATCGCTGGAATCTTTTTTGTCTTTGGCCAGCTTTTTTATTTCAGCTTTAAGTGTGCTAATAATAATTTCAGCTTTATCAATCTGATTTTTAGCAGTCAATAATTCCTGTTGATACTTTTGATATGCCTTAGCGTCAAGCTGTACCAAAGGTTTCAGGGCATCTTTGACTGGAGGGCTTTTCATAGTCGATGGACAACCGATCACCATACCCCATAGGTTAGGTATAACCGTCCAATCGTCCTGTCGTTTTGGCCTGATAGCCAGCTTGCGGCCTACTATCGCCGCAAATGCTACCATAATGGCCACCGCTACATAATCGGGCGGGCATTGTTTACGGTCAGCAATATCAATAACCCAACCCCGAAATTTTTCAGGAAGTAATTCAGCATCAAACTCTTTCACTGTCGTCAAGTTGTTATCAATAGGCTTAGGGTCTGGCCAATTTTTGGCATCAAAAAAATTAGCTAAAAGCCTATCTGCAAGTATCTTACCATGTCTTAAGAGTTCCTCGTCACGCAGACCAAACTCACTCAATAGCCACCCTCTCGGCTTGCTATGTTGGGTGATTCGGGCCTGTCTGACCTTACGACGAAAGTCTTTGTAGTCTTTTGAATTATTCAAATCCCATGGCGGATTGCAACGGGGGTTATATTCCTGCTCCAGCAGGGTAAAGGCTGTCGATTCATCCAGTTCGAAACCATGCACCATAGCAGTCGCCGCCCACATCAGTTTATCATGGCCAGCCTGACCTTGTACAGCCGGGTCACATTGGGCCAGATATGCCCTTGCTTGCCGGTAAATATCCGTCTGGTCTATTATGGTCCTCGGTGCAGTAGTAAGCTTCGGAACGGCTACAGGCTTGATCTCCGGACGCATAAAGTCGGGATATTCAGCAAAATCTACTTTATCAGGGCTAAAACCTTCTACCCAATGGTATTCCAGACCGTTAGGGTGAACCGATGGGGTCAAAACGACATAATATCCGTCTGACCGTATATCGATACCGTTACGGAAACTGTTTTTATTGGCAGGCGGTTTTTCTGCCTTAAAGAAGTAATGCGCTCCGCCCCTTGGCGTTGCCTGGGTGACAGTCGGTGCTATCATGCCATGTTCAGCCTCTAACTGTGCTATTGAGTCCCAGCCATCAACATTCTTATCCGGGTCATTATCAATATCGACGACATAAACACCGGACTTTGGCCCACATAGCAGACCAATGTTAGCGTCTGGCCATCGTTGCCACCATTGCCTTATCTGTTGCTCGTCCGTTGTAGCATCCTTACAACCGTGCGGGGTAAGAGGTTTCTTGCCGCATGGCTGGAGTGGTAATATATGCCAGCCCCGCTTTATATAAAGCAGGGCGGCGTTTAACAGTTTATTTTCTGACATTATTTAATCTCCTTATTATCTTCAGATTTTCCATCACTTCCATCATTTGTATCCCATATACAAGTGCTTAAATACCATTGCAATTGTTGCAATTTCACTGTATAGCCTTCTTGGTTCAGCAAATCGGCTATTCTCAACAATTCCCTCACAAATGATAAAGTCAACAGTTCAAAGTGTCTGACTGTGTTCTGGTTATAATGTTGTTCGTTAAAATTCCACATAGAAACTAAATCCGTCAGATTTTTGCCAATTGCGTCGTGTAATCGCATTATAGAAGCATTATAATGGGCTTCATCAGTGGCTCTTGGCACTTCGAAGGGTTGCTCACATCCGCCATCCATCCAGCGGAGTAGTCTTGGTTCGTCAAGCATAAGACTTTTATCTATAGGATTTAGCGATTCAATTGAATTACAATATTCATCAAAACGTGTTTTTAACTCATCAGTTAAAAATTCCCAAGCTCTTTGCTGTTCAGGATTCAGGAAATCAGTAGTATCACTGATTTTTTCATTGTTGACTTTTGTTCCTGTAATATTACTAGTTATTATAGGGGTTTTTATTTTTTTAAGCATTTTTGTGCTTCCTTTCTGACTGGTTTACAGCCATCTTTAATCCAAGCTTCGATTTGCTTTACTGACCAGCGTTTTGTTCCACCCATGGCCAAAGCTTGTGGCATCAAACCCTCTTTTGCCATCCGCCAGCAGTGGCGTTGGCTGCAATTTAGCAATTCCGCCACTTGGGAAATATTCAGCATTAATGGTTGTGTTACACTTTTTGATTTTTTTTTCATTATTAACCTCAAATAAACGTGTTAATTTGGTCCTATTGCCGTACATCAGCGATAGCTGGTCTAATACTGACCATCTTTACCTTTATTGTGGCACATGGTTTGTACGAACAAATTTAAGTGGAATTTGTTCGTACAAAATCTAAGGTTTAAAACAAAAAAAGCCCCATTTTTGGGGCTTAAAGTAGGTAAGTTTTTTTTAAAAAAATAAATTTTAATAATACGGGTTTTTGTTCTAGCGATTTGTTCTACGAATATCATTTTTTGCCCGCCTTTTACGCTGTGATTGACGGCTTTGTATTCGTTCCATTTGCTTCAATGTTATGTCATTATGATCGCAAAAGCATTGCCTTGTTTGGCCGTCGGCTTTGGCGATATTCCAAGATTTTAATATTTCATTGTCTTTTGCATCAATTTCATTAGAAAGTTTTTTTCGTCCTCGTTTTTTTGGTTTGGCGGCAGTGCCACTTTTCTGGACTCTTTGTTGTTGCTGGCCCGCAAGCCATTTAGATACATCCCGCCAATATCGTTCAATTTTACTTGTCCCTGCCGCTGTTTGATGGTCTTGACATTGTCCGGCAATTTCATGTTGACTAAACAATGTATACCATTCTATATCTTTTCGAAGTACTTCTATTGCTTTAGCTTTATGCTTGCCTTTTAGATTTATCCAATCATCAGGTAAGGGAAATAATTGTAGTGGCATCAGCTCCATTCTCTGGGCTTTAAGCTCGTCATATGCAATCATAACATTATAGACACACGCAAGATAGGCCACCTTTTTAGATATTTTGGGTAAATATTGGTCGGTATTTTCACCGGTCAGTTCAGGCTTCACATATTCATTAATACAGTCGACAACAAATTCTCGTCGATTTACTACAAGTTCATTGAATTCGGTAACAATCTTCCAAAGCCATCCCATTAAATTGTTGTTTTGTGCCATTTTTTCGTCCTCAATAAATAATAATCGACAATCTAAACTCCGCAGTTAAAATTCACATAAATATTGATATAGCTAAGCGGTATTAAGTCTCTGTAAATGTAATACAAGCAATTAAATAATCCTACTTATTTCTATTACGGAATTTAGGTCCCAATTTTATCCAAAAATTTGTTCCTATCTGTACATGAATTTATACTAAACAATTCTAAATAATTCTATGAAAATCAGGGAAATGCTGGCTTGATATGGAATATTAGCATTTCTAGCTAGTGCTTAGTCATAATTAAAGGTTTGGGTCAATATTGCCGATACATCTCCATATGAAGATAACTGTTATTTGA
>JAEIOG010000219.1 GCA_016342495.1 Phycisphaerae bacterium | reverse complement strand
AAAATGAGCCGTCTCACTCAAACAGCCATCGGACCCAAAACGGTTGGGTTTGAAAACATTGTGCAACAGGCTCTATAATTGAAATCATGCCTAATACAACAAAAGTCGTTTTATTGCTTGAAACCTCCAGAGAATATGGGCGAAAACTATTATTTGGGATCACCAAATACTCTTATTTCCATGGCCCATGGGCTTTTCACTGGAAAACCGGAGGAAGAGACAGAATCCTTCCCCAGCTTGATCTCTGGGGTGCTACCGGCATTATTGCGCACGTCTCCAGCCAAAAAAAGGCTGACGAAATCATCGAAAGTGGTATACCAGCGGTAATAAAAGGTCTTGATGGCACGGTATTGCCTCTGATCAAAACCGATGATGCTGCAATTGGTAAAATGGGTGCAGAACACCTGCTGGAAAGGGGCTTCAAAAACTTCGCTTTTTGTGGCTACCACGATACTTATTGGTCTACCAATAGGCAAAAATATTTTACTGCCCGTTTAAATGAAGATGGTTTTGAACCCTTCATTTACGATGCTTTTGGCAAGCCCAATATAACTGCATGGGAAGATGAACAAACTCATTTAGCTGATTGGTTGATGAGTCTTCCCAAGCCCATAGGCATCATGGCCCCTGTCGATGATCGCAGCATTAATGTCATAGAAGCCTGCAAAATCGCTGATATTGACGTACCAAATGATGTCGCAATCATTGGTGTTGATAATGACGAACTGGTTTGCCAATTAGCCAAGCCCCAATTATCCAGCATCGCATTAGCTGCTGAGCGAGCTGGTTTTGAAGCAGCTGAATTATTGGGAAGATTGATGCAAGGCGAAAAAATGCAAGGTCAACAAATTTTGACCGTGCCTACTCACGTCGAAACTCGACAATCAACTGATATATTAGCGATAGAAGATCGCGAAATTGCTCAGGCTTTGCAATTTATCAGACAACATCCAAATGAGCCTTTACAGGTTAGCGATGTTGTCGATGCTGTTGCAATTTCAAGGCGTTCTCTGCAATTACGCTTCAAACAGGCACTAGGCCGCTCCATTCTTGACGAAATAAGAAAAGTGCGAATCGAACAGGTTTCTCGAATGCTCACCGAAACAAATTTGCCCGTTTCCAATATTGCCATGTCGCTGGGCTTTCCGGGCATAGATCACATCGCGAGATTCTTCCGCAAAGAAAAGAAAATGTCACCTTTGACCTATCGCAAACGCTATGGCAAACATTAAAACATACTAAAGCTTATTCATCCATTCTGGCCAGGCAGTGATATCTTTATAGGCATGCACATTAAAGTTGCCATTCCATTTTAACTTCCACATATCTTTCAAACCAACACTCCTGACAGAATAGTCAAGAAACGTAGCGTTTATATGGCCATAATGACGATTGACCGCATAGCGCTGCATAGCATTGCTGCCCTGATAATTACCAAGTGGATCTTCAGGCAAATCTGTGTCTCTAACCCTACCGCCAGGCCAACGTGCATCCATAAACAATGGCACCCTGTTCCCACCTTTGACCCCCATATATTGCCAATAATCACTTTTCACCGTATTTTTAGGCAGTCCGCGATCCAGCCTGCCAACCCATGAATTTGCCCCATAACAACCTTTTCTATTAGCATAGCCCAGACGAACATCGGCATCGGGGAAAACACCCCATGCAGAACGCGAGCCAAAATCAGCATTTTGAATTTGGGTTCGACCGTTCCATTCCGGACAAAGCAAAATTTCTTCGGTATCCCAATATTTTTCCGCAAATGACAACCAGACATGACCTTCACCGGAACTTTTCCAGGCACTAAATAACCTGCCATCATTGTCTTCGCAATAAAGTGCAAAAACAGCTCCCCATTGCTTCATATTTGACATGCATACGACATTTTTCCCCAAATGCCGAGCTTTGGATAATGCTGGCATAAGAATCGAAACCAGCAAAGCAATAATTGAAATAACCACCAATAACTCAATCAGAGTAAAACCTTTTTTCTTGCCCATCTTTTAATCCTTTATATAAGATATAGCATAAATTGCATTGGAAACACAAATAATATGCAAAAACAAACAGAGAAGTAAGCACCAGAAGATAACGAAACGACTGCCATAGACCTCTTGGCACATTATTATATTAACGTTTTTTTTTATTAATAAAAGCCAATATCGAACGATTTTCTAGCCTTTTTGCGCAAAAAAAATCCCCTGATACCAAACCAGAGGATTTCATTTTCAAATTTCAAAACGCTTAACGCATCTTCTTATAAGCATTAATCAAGCCATTAGTCGAACTGTCATGTGAACCAACTTCGCCATCACCATCAAGCTCAGGTAAAATCTGATTTGCTAACTGTTTGCCCAGTTCCACGCCCCATTGGTCAAAGCTAAAGATATTCCAGATCACACCCTGAACAAAAATCTTATGCTCATAAGCAGCTACCAGCGAACCAAGCGTCCGAGGCGTCAATTTCTCTAACAAAAATGAATTGGTCGGAATATTACCTTCAATAAATGGGGACAGTCACCTATTAATTTGTTCCAAAATAGGTGACTGTCCCCTATTTTTTAATAATTATCAAATACAACAATGCCATGTTCTTGAACGCCATACACACCTACTGGCCAATCAGGACAAGGCAACCCTAATCCAATTATAACATTAAAGACCACACAAACATTACAATAATTATAAATATTGGCAAAACAGCTAATACAAATAATAATTTTACAGATAGTTTAACAAAATATTTCATACGAATAATTCTTTTATCATCAAGATTAATATCATTAAATATAAACTTCCAATATTCATTATCATTAATCCAGTATTTAGTGTATTCACCACTACCTGCCAGACTTTCCCAATACTGGCAATGATATTTATGAATATAAAACCTTATTCTATACCAATGATATACGATAGATAAAAAACATAGCCAGGTAGGGTGGGCCGTGCCCACGCGGATACAAAAATACCGTGAGCAAAGCGAACACCATAGCCAAATTATATT
>JAEIOG010000038.1 GCA_016342495.1 Phycisphaerae bacterium | reverse complement strand
CGTGCATCTCGTGTTTCCATCGCAACATTATAGCATAAAAATACAAAACTTTCATCTATTTAATTGCCGGAGTAATAGTATCAAAATGAAGCAGGAAACCTTGTATTATTGATTTAGATTTGATATTCTACTCAGGTAAATGCTCAGTTTTACAGCTGACTGAGATATATCGTAATTCCCTGATTACTTTAATTAAACTGCCTTGTAAAGGATTATTCATCTAATGAAACCAGCATCAAGAGTTATTTTTATCCTTATCGCAATTTGTGCTGTTCTAAAAGCAGCATCTCCATCTAAACCTGGCCTATGGTCCCACATTCCCATGTTTGCTTCAGCCGGCAGGATTTATGACCTGGAATTAAACCCCGATAACCCCGATGAAATTTACGCCAATCCCGACAATGATGGCATTTTTATCACTGTCGATGGCGGCAGACACTGGGAGCCAATAACTGACAACATCCCTGATCGTTTCCATCGAAATAATTATGTAAATATCATTGTCGACCCTTTGGATTTCAAACATGTTTTTTCTATATCACGCAAAGGTCAATTATATGAAACACAAGATCAGGGCAAAAGCTGGGCTCATAATATCAATCAAGGCCACAAAGATGGCCGGGCACCGCAATTCAAATGGGTAGAAGCATTTAGAGATTCCCATAACAATCTCATTCTTATCGGTACGGTTCCAAATTCAGGCGGTGCCAACCCCGGTTTTAAGCCGGGCTTGTATCGTTCCGCCAATTCCGGTATAAGCTGGGAATATATTGACCTTGTCCCGGAATCTTTTGATAAGAAAAAAGGCCTGCTTCAAGAGATTGCTTTCCATAAAAGCAAAAAAGATATTGTTTATCTTGCCGGTCGGGCCAGACTCTATATCTCTACTGATGCCGGACTGTCATTTAAACTCCTAAAAGAGTTCACTTTTGAATCTGAAGATGAAAAATTAAAAATATTCCAACCAATGTTTATCTCAACTCTCTATGGCCCCGATGCTGATGCCTTGTATGCAGCGGTTTCCATTGGCGGCAGTGACACTCAGGTCTATTATTCACCTGATATGGGCAAGAGCTGGCAGCTGCGGCAGGATTCCATTAATAAAACTGGCTATCCCAAAGGTATTTTTGGCAATGCCTCCAGCAGCAGCTGGACCAGTTTTTTTGAAGTTGACCCTTTTGACAAAAATCATCTGATCGCATCCAGTGTCGGCAGCTGCGAATCCTATGATGGCGGGGTTAACTGGGAATTTCAATCCTGGGCTAAACGCCCTGATGCAGTTTATGCTGATGGAACAATTGGCATCTCTCCCCATGGCGGCCACAATGCCGACAATCATGTCTTAAAATTCCATCCAAAGCTCCAAGGCTTTAAGGTCAAAGGCTGCGATGCCGGCATTATGCGCAAGGTCAAAGATCATCAAGACAACTGGACCAATATTAATGGCGACATTCCGGCATTTCTGTGGTATTCCATTGTTGTCAATGAATTCGGGGATCGCTATATCGCCGGCAATACCCAGGATGTCAATATCCAGACTTATCGCTATGGCTCATGGGACAATGAAATTGGCTATGAAGGGGATACCATCTTTATCAATCCTTATACCAACATAACTTATTTTCCCTGTTCACCAATTGAAAAAGGTGAAGGGCTGGACTTTTTCGAGCAGAACATGTGGGTAATTTCATCCTGGGGTTGCCCTCGCACTGCAGTTAACTATTATGAGCCCTCCCGGTTATTAATATCTTTTCCCTTGCGAATCGATAAGAAGACCACGCCCAAGCATTTATATCAATCCACAGACTATGGCATGAGTTTTAGCCGGGTGCCAAACCTTGACCAGGAAGTTTATGCCAGCAATATATCCAGAACCTCAGAGCCTTTACTGACAATCTTTACCCGAAAATCGATTATGACTTCTCAGGACATGGGCCAGACCTGGCAGGAACAGCTTTATCCCCAATACTTCAAAGCTCAAGGCGGAACCAAATCGGTATGCGGGGCGGTCAACCCCGATAAGCCCAATGAAGTTTGGGCCGGGGCCAGAGATGGCAAAGTAATAGCCAGCAGCGATGGCGGTAAAACCTGGAATGATCTTTCAGCGGGGCTGCCTGAAGGACAGGTCACCGAATTATGCTTTCATGAAGGCTCTGCCGGTGATTTATATGCCTTAGTTAAAGGTTTTGGCATCTATTATAAGGCCGAAAATGCAAAAGAATGGATATTATGGAACACTGGCTATCCCTTGATAGACTTTTCTGAGATTCGCATTGATTATCCCAGCCAGCAATTGCTCGGGGCCAGCTATGGCCGGGGTCTCTGGCAGGCGACTTTGATGCATCCCTGTGAACGTTTCTACAAAAACGGCTTTGCCATCCAGCAATTCAGCGATATTCAAGGCATAAAAACATTTGGCATTGACAGCGAGCTGGTCACCCCTGACTATTATAATTATCAATGGTTCATTAATGGCAAAGAAGCTGGTTCCAATAAGCCGATATTAACTCTGGGCCCAGGCTCATCGACAGGAGATAAGGTCAAACTGAAAATTTCTCCACGCCGCTATCCTGACATCAGCACCGAATCGGCTGAAATCGAGATCCAATCGAAGGCCCGGGCCCTCGATAATCACTGGGACAGTTCACTTGAGCTTGCAAAAGGTTGCTTTGTCGATCTGGGTATTGTCGAACTTTTCAGTGCCAATGAGGATTTCACCTTTGAACTGACCGCCAGAGTCAAAGGCTCTGGCATAATCGCCGGTAATCGCCGACATTTCTATCGGGATGCCAAAGGCTGGTATCTTAAAGTCGATGATAAGGGAGAAGTTTCGCTATTTCTTTCCCCAAGGCAGAACCGCAATCTCAGTAAGACCACCGATACCCCTAAAGAGCAGGCCTTTATCATCAAAACCGAACCGGGCAAGCTTATCTTTGATCAATGGGCCCAGATTGCCTTTACAGTTAGTAAAACCGGGCTGGCAATTCTTTATATAGATGGTGAAAAAGCCGGGGCAATCCAGACCGATAATGCCGGGGGTACTCTTTCCCTTAATAATGTGCTCAGGACTACGCTGCTGGCCGACCCTTTTGGCCAAAAACCCATCGCCGGTGCCATCCGAAATGTCCGTATCTGGAATAAATGCCTCAGTTCCTTTAATCTTAATTTGAATCGCAGCAGACTCATTACCACCGATGGCCTGATTTATTATATAAACTTCCATGCAGACCGGGCCCTCGAACAGTTTACTAATAAAACAGCCAGGATAATCACTAAAAAATAAAGGAAAAGCTGGCAGCATTGATATATATCAGGGATTTTAACTGATTAGCATGGGAAAACCCGGATTAGCTTAACTTACTGACAGGGTTTTTAACCCCAAATAGCAGGTTTTGGCCTGTCATCATCCCAAATTTGTATCAAAATCAGGCTTAAGGCCCTGCATTTCAGTAAAATTCACCCTTACATTGGCTAAATGCAAGTTTGCAACCGAAACATGTAAGTTTGCATTTATTAGATGTAAACCTGCAAACGGCGATTACAAATTTGCAAGTACCAAATGTAAGCTTGCAATTAACGCTTGCAAGTTTACATTTGGCGTTTGCAAACTTACAATCGTCAAATGTTAATTTACAAATGGCATTTGTAAATTAACTTTCAATGGATCCAAACAAGATTATTCCACTATAAACCCTGTTTATAGCTAAACTTACAAGGATCATAGTTAAAACCGCCCTGTTTGGTCCAAAAATTAAGCCCGTTAAGCAGGATCAAAGCCCCAGGCGATAATTAAGGCTTTAATTCCCAATATTAACTCAATTTATGCGGTTTTAATTGGGCCAGATTTTTTTATGGCTATTGGTGACTATTAACCTGAAATGCCTGATTTTTGGCAGGAGTCAACCTTAAATGTATGTTGAATATGACTTTAGGTAGCCAACAAATAAACTTATTACCTGAAAGTCGTTCTAACAGTTTTTCTTTTGACATCTAAAGGGTCATAGTTAATAATACTGGCTTCATATATATACAGTTCACGGATAAAAAGGATTAATTATGGCTGAAGAACAGAAAAATTTGCCCGAAATTACTATTAAGGCGGTTATACTTGGGGTATTGCTTTCGATTATACTGGCTGCCGCTAATGCTTATCTGGGGTTATTTGCCGGGATGACGGTATCAGCTTCGATACCGGCGGCTGTAGTTTCAATGGGGATATTGCGAATGTTCCGCAATAATAATATCCTGGAAAACAATATCGTCCAGACCGCCGCCTCGGCAGGTGAATCAGTGGCAGCCGGGGTGATATTTACCCTGCCAGCGTTGGTAATCTTAGGATTCTGGAAAGATTTTAATTACTGGTGGGTATCAGCAATCGCAGGCTTTGGCGGAATATTGGGAGTATTGTTTACAATACCGCTGCGGCGAGCCCTGATTATTGATGCCAAGTTAAAATACCCCGAAGGTATCGCAACTGCTGAGATATTGCAGACTGGCCAGACTAAAGGCCACAAAGGGATAAAATATCTGGTGCAGGCATCAATTGTGGGAGGATTATTTAAATTAGGCAGTTCGGGCTTGCGGATTTGGGCTGAAGTATTTGAAGCAGCCGGCAGAGTCAAAGGCTCAATCGCTTATTTTGGTTCTAATCTTAGCCCGGCATTATTATCAGTAGGTTATATTGTCGGATTGAATATTGCAATTCTAATCGTCATTGGCGGAGTCGCCAACTGGTTGATCGCAATACCGATATGTGCTTCAATGCAGGAATGGGCCGTTAAGGATGGACTGCCATTATCGGCTGCGGAATTTGCCAATCAGATATGGTCAACTAAAACCCGTTATATCGGTGTGGGCGGCATGCTGGTTGGTGGAGTATGGACAATATTAAAGCTGCGTAAATCGATAACATCGGGGATCGTTTCTGGATTAAGTGCATATAAGAATATCGAAAAAGCAGAAGTACCCCGCACCGAAAAAGATATTGCTATGAAATGGGTAATTATGCTAATTGTAGCATCGGTGGTGCCTTTGTTTCTTATGTATCAGGTATTTGTGCAGAATATCGCTGTTTCGCTGACTATGGCCGGGATGATGCTGATTACGGGGTTTTTATTCTCTGCAGTGGCCGGATATATGGCCGGGATAATGGGGTCATCGCATAATCCAATATCAGGCATTACAATTGCAACGGTGCTTGTAGCATCCTTAATGTTGATGATGCTTTTGGGCAAAGATTCGGCGGCAGGCCCTGCTGCGGCGATTATAATTGGTAGTGTGGTATGCTGTGCAGCAGCTATCGCCGGTGATAATATGCAGGATCTCAAAGCTGGCCATATTGTTGGGGCTACGCCATATAAGCAACAGATAATGCAAATTGTTGGGACGATTTCAGCGGCATTAATTGTGGCACCGGTCTTGACTTTGCTATTGAAAGCTTATGGATTTGAAGGACATGAATCTGCAACAGAAAACGCACTAAGTGCCCCGCAGGCCAATTTGATGGCATCGGTAGCCAAAGGGGTATTTTCGGGTGATCTGCCTTGGAATTTCATTTATATTGGTATGGCCGCAGCGGTGGGCGTAATTTTGTTTGACTGCTATCTTGAATCCGCTGGTTCGGCATTTCGTATGCCGGTGATGGCTGTTGCCATTGGAATATATTTGCCACTGGAGCTGGAAGTGCCGATTTTGATAGGCGGTTTAGTGCATTGGGCGGTGCATCGTCATCGTAAAACGAAAAAGGAAAATGGTAATTCGCTCAAAGGCCATGGGCTATTGTTTGCATCGGGGCTTATTACCGGTGAAGCATTAGTTGGGATTTTGCTGGCGATACCAATTGTTATAATGAAAGACAAAAACGCTTTGGCATTGCCAAGACAATTAATTGAACCTTTGCCTGTTTTGATAGGCATAGCGATGTTTGTGGCAGTAACTATATGGCTGTATAAAGTAGCAAAGAAAAGCTAATTGATTTTGCTGGGACCTTAATGCAAATAATGAATCTGGTATTAATGGAAAAACAATCATGGTTCTTGATAACAATTCAGAACTAAGCAGCATCAATCAAAATAATGAATTGTACAAGGCATTTTTTGAAAACAACGGTACCGCCCTTTTTATTATTCATGATAAAAAAGTCATCTTGAGTAATCCTGGTGCTAATAAAATGTTTGGGGCCAATGACCTTACCGGCAGATATCCCCCGGAAGAGTTCTCCCCTGAATTCCAGCCTGATGGCATCAAGTCTTCTGTCAAAGCAGATGATTTAATAAACTTGGCTTTGGATGGCCAACCACAGAACTTTGAATGGCTGCACATAAAAAGTGATGGGCAAGAGTTCTTTGGTGAAGTTTCTTTAACTAATATTACAATTGATGGCGTTATTATGACCTTAGCAATTGTGATGGATATAAGTAAACGCAAAGCCCATGAGCAGGAACTGATAAGACAAAAGGAATTTACCAAATCATTACTTTTTGCCACGCCAACCCCGGTTTATTACAAAGATATCAATGGTAAATATCTGGGATTCAATAAAGCCGCAGAAGATTTTTTTGGCCTTAATGTCGAACTTTTTACAAATAAAACGGTAAAGGATATGTTCTCAGACATAGATGCTGATTTTTTCACACAAAAGGATAAAGAATTATTCGATTCACCGGGGGAAAAACAAACATTTGAATATAAACTCCAAAATCATGCTGGCCAATATCGTGATCTGGTTTTTCATCGTTCTGTATTTAAAAATAATGATGGCGACATCGAAGGTTTAGTTGGTTTTTTCATTGATGTTACCGAGCAGAAAAAATATGCCCAGGCAATCAAAGCCCTGATAATGAAATCATCATCAAAAGGTGGTTTGGAACTGCTTGATGAAATTGCTATTTATTTGAGTGAAATAATAGAATCCAGCATGCTGTTTATTGGTATTCCAGACTCCAAACAGCAATCAATCACCATGATTTCCCAACACTGCTCAATAGAACAAAGCTTTGATAAAATATTTGACCTGCAAGATATACCATGCCAGATAGCTCTGAATAACAAAGTCACCATTTACCCTAAAGATGTCCAGGTTCATTTCCCCAATGCCACAAAGTTAAAAGAAATGGATATTCAAGGCTATATCGGTATTCCTCTAACTGATCATATTGGGAAGCCGCAGGGCATTTTATGTGCAATGTTCCAGCAGCCACTGGCCGATGCTGAGTTTGCCCATTCAATAATGGAAATATTTGCTTTACATATTTCAGCGGAGCTGGATCGGATCAATCTGGGCCTTGAACGTGAGAAACTTTTGAAGGATCTGGCAAGTAAAAATAATGATCTGGAAAATATTATTTACATATCATCGCATGATCTGCGTACTCCATTGATTAATATACAGGGTTACAGCCGCGAAATCGATAAAGACATACAAGGGCTGGGCAATATCATACAAAATCAAAACATTTCACAGGATTCCACCGAAGAGTCCTTTGAATCGATTCAAGCCCGATTAAACGAATCGCTGCAATACATTGAATCAAGCACCGCTCAAATGGATACTTTATTGACCGGCTTGCTGAAATTATGCCGCATAAGTCGGGCACCCAGCGATATCCGCACCGTAAATGTCAATAAGATCATAACTAATATTATCGATACGCTTCAATATCGTATTACTCGTTTTGATGTCGAAGTAAAAAAAGAAAAGTTGCCCAGCTGCATAGCTGACTACAATCAATTATCTCAACTAATAACAAATCTGATTGAAAATGCAATTAAATATCGTCATCCTGACCGCAAACTGGAAATTAATATAAATGGCAGTAAAGAAGGTGATTCCAGCATTTATCGAATTAAAGATAATGGTTTAGGCATATCGGCAAATCACATAGATAAAATATTTGAACTATTTTACCGGAATGCTAAGTCCAAAAAAAACAAAGGCGATGGTCTGGGATTGACAATTGCTTCCAAAATCGCCAAAAATCTGAATGGAAGCATATCAGTTAACTCTGAATTAGAAATTGGAAGTGAATTCATAGTAACCATGCCAAACAAAAAAATGTAAATTGTTGTTTTTTTTACTTTTAAAGTGGTCGATAGAGATAATAGAGAATATGATATGAGTGGGTGACCAAGCAACAAACAGACATTTTTTTGTAGAGAAGTGCATAATGCTTGAAGATACAATAATATTGATGGCAGAAGATGACAGTGGCCATACTGGCCTGATCCTGAGAAATTTAAGACGGGCAGGTATCCTCAATGAAATAAAACATTTCAATGATGGTCAAAAGTTGTTGGAATTCATATTTAACACCAATGGTGAGGTAAATTTGCCAAAAGGCAAGACATTTATACTATTATTAGACATAAGAATGCCTGTTATTGACGGAATAGAAATTTTGAAAATTATCAAAAGCTGCCCTGATCTTCAGCCTATGCCGGTTTTTATGCTCACAACCACTGATACCCCCCATGAAATCAATACTTGCCATCGCTTAGGGTGCAATGGATATATCACCAAGCCCATTGGCTATGATAAATTTATTGCTACTCTTGAGAATTTCGCTTCGTTTCTTAAGGTATTACAGGTACCTGCTATAGGCTAAAATTGCGAATAATTTTCTTTTTTAACTGTTTTTCTTTTTTTTTACTTGTCTAATTCATTATTTTTCCCGATAATTCAATGTATGAACAGTAACAATTACAATTTGACAACATCAACCAGCAAGGGGAATACCGTTGTTTCTGGAAGTTTTATGTCTATTACTGTTGTTAGCCTGCTACTATTAGCCCCTTTGGGCTAATATATTTACACATATCTCTAAACCCGTAATTCAATTTTAATAAAATAGTATCGTTGCGCTTGTCCATAGGTTATTTTAGTGGTAAAATTACCGTTAGATAGAGCTATTTTGAACTAAGACCGATACTGGATCAATATCGAACAGTACAAATACAGGAATGTAAACTATGTCTGAAAAAGAAGTTAAGAAAAATCATATAGTAATTTTCGACTCAACCCTAAGAGATGCCGAACAATCGCCAGGGGCCAGTCTAAATATAAGTGAAAAAGTTGAAATTGCCCATCAGCTGGCCAAACTCAATGTTGATGTCATTGAAGCGGGTTTCCCAGTAAGTTCACCGGTTCAGTTTCAAGCCGTCCAGCGAATCGCTCGTGAAGTCGAAGGACCAATCATTGCCGGTCTGGCTCGAACCGTCAAAAAAGATATTGATTCAGCCGCCGAAGCACTTCAGAATGCCAAAAGATGGCGGATTCACACCTTCACCAGCACCAGTAAAGTCCACATGGAACACATGCTGCGGATGTCTTCTGATAAAGTGTTGGCTAAAGCCGTCGAAGCGGTTGAATATGCCAGAAGCCTGACACCTGATGTTGAATTCAGCTGTCAGGACGCAACCCGAACCGAACAGGCTTTCCTTCGTGAGATGGTTCAGGCAGCAATTGAAGCTGGAGCGACGACCATAAACATACCTGACACTGTTGGCTATGGCATTCCGCATGATTATGCGATGATGATAGCGGATCTGGTAGAAAATGTCCCAGGGGCCAAAAATATCATTATCAGCACCCATTGCCACAATGATCTGGGGCTGGCGACAGCAAATTCTATCGCAGCGGTTCATGCCGGTGCCCGTCAGATTGAATGCACCATTAACGGTCTGGGTGAAAGAGCTGGAAATGCTTCTCTTGAAGAATGTGTGATGGCATTGAGTGTGCGTAAAGATATTTTGAAGCTTGAAACCCAGATTGAAACTGCCGAGATTTACCGGACATCTCGCATGGTTGCCCGTTTGATGGGTATTGATGTTCAACCCAATAAAGCCATTGTTGGAGCCAACGCATTTGCCCATGAATCAGGTATTCATGTCGATGGATTACTCAAGAATCGGGAAACCTATGAAATTATGACACCTGAATCTGTTGGCGTAACAAAAACCAAGCTTGTACTAGGCCGTCACTCTGGCCGCCATGGCTTTAAGGTTCGCTGTGAAGAACTGGGCTTTGAAATGACTGAAGAAATATTGACTGAAGCCTATGAAAAATTCCTGGTTTTGGCAGATAAGAAAAAAGAGGTCTTTGATGAAGATTTGATCGCTTTGCTCAGTGATGAGACCGAAGAACTCAAGGAAACATTCAAACTTGATTATATGCAGGTATCATCAGGGACTGCAACCCTGCCCAGCGCCACGGTTCGGGTTTTGCAGGGTGAACTTATTTTGCAGCAGGCAGCCTGGGGCGATGGTCCTGTGGATGCAGCATTTAATGCCATTAATGCAGCGATAAATATGCAGCCTAAGCTGGAAAAGTATACGATTAGCGCTGTTACCGCTGGTAAGGAAGCTATGGGCCAGGCAGTGGTTCGCATTAAAGAAGGTGGCAGAATATTTGTAGGTCATGGTGTCAGTACAGATATTATTGAAGCTTCGACAAAAGCTTATATTAATGCCTTAAATCACATGATGGCTCATTCGCTTGAAAGCAAATAACACTGAAAACATTATTTATGCTCTTTTACAAAAAAATATCATAAACCCGTGAACCAAATGGTAATTCCAGAAGTAGAATAAGTAGTTATTTTATATCTTATCTTTTTTGGTTATCATTGGTTCCAGCATAGCTGTGAACATTTTCTTTCGCTGCAACAATCTAAGCTTTCTCTACAATTCAATATATTGCTTGTTCTTACTTTCATGAACAGGCTTTAGGGGATTTTTTAGAGATGACTTTATTTGCTAATTAAATGTTCTTAATTAGCACAATGCAACTTTTTTAAGAAAGGCGGGTTTATCATGACTAACGAAAAAATCGCAAATTACAGGCCAACAGAACTGTCTGTAAATAAGCCTTTGGCCCACAGTATGGCCAACCTGTTTTACTGGCTTAGTTTTTTCCTGCTATTAGTTGCAATGCGGATGATAATAGACCCATCCAATCGCAAAGCCGGAACCCTTGGGCACATATATATCACCCTTGGCTCTTTTGAGGTGTATATGTGGCTATTACTTACGCTGGGACGATGGCAATTGATTCAGAAACTGAAAGTTGATGCTATTCGCTCATTTTGCTTCATGCTGGTGTTATGCGGTTTTTTCTTTATGGTTTTGAATGAATTGTACGCAGCAACAAAATACATCAAGGCTGACTACCTGATAAGGACGGCATACAGCCTGACAGTCATTGGGATAGCCTCAACTGTAATTAAAATCGTATGGATGTGCAATATAAGTAATATCAAGCTCAGTGGAATGCAAAAGATATTTGCTTTGGGTTGGCTGGCAATGACAGCTGGTCCGGCACCACTTTTTGAAAGCCTAAGCGATGGGCCTCGATATATTGGTGCAATAATGCTTTGCTGGGTAATTGCGGCCTATTTAGCTGGACACCTGGTTTTGGTAAAACAGCAACAGCTTCGCGGCTTTGCTATTGATAAAGAAAATATTTTCAAGAGCTGGCCTGTTGGCTGGATTGTAATTGCGTTATTATTTGTTTGTGCTGTCGGACAGGCAGCTGCTGTAACCTATGTTTTCGCTGGATGGGCGTTTTGGTACTTTTCTCCAATATTTATCACGATGGCAATTGTGCTGATTTGCCTGACAAAACTTGCCAGATTTGGCCAACCTTTAGCCTGGGCAGTGCTATTAGCTTCGCTATTGTTCATGCTGATGGTAGCTAGCGACCATTTGCCTAAAGGTTTCCCAAAAGATAATAGCATCTGGCTGTTAATGCACCCTGTTTATCCTGCGATTGCATGGGGATCAATAACTTTCGCTTTGGCAGCAATTACGATTTCGTGCTGGTGGCTGTTAATTTTTGCGTTTATCGCACCAATTAGCGGTATAATTGTAAAATGCGTCAAAGAATTGGGTCAGGCGAAAAATGGTAAAGGTTATGCCGTTTTATTACTGGCATTTCTGTTGCTTGGCGGCGGAGCTTTGCTACAATGGGCTCAGGAAAAATGGGGAAATGGTAGCTGGAAAAACCAGTTAAAACCTGAAATACCAAATGAGCCAATACCCTCAAGCGTGAATAATATTGTTGAAACAAAAACTAATAATGAAGATATAATAAATGATTTAACTCAATAAATGATAAGGAAATTAATAAAATGCCAATGACAATGACTGAAAAAATCCTGGCCGCCCATAGCGGTCAGGATACCGTTATCCCCGGTCAACTGATTAATGCCAGTATTGACGTGGTGATGTGCCATGATGTTACTACACCGCCAGCGACTTCAATGCTTCAGGCAAAAAAAATGGAAAAGATTTTCGATCCTGAAAAAATCGTCGTTACACCCGACCATTTCCAGCCAGCCAAAGACATCAAGTCCGCTGAGCTATTAAAACGTCTGGACGGCTGGGCAAAAAAACATAAAATCAAACACTATTACCCTGTTGGTCAGGCTGGCGTTTGCCACGCATTATTGCCGGAACAGGGTCATATTCGCCCAGGTGAAACTATCGTTGGCGGTGACAGCCACACATGTACTTATGGCGCACTTGGGGCATTTAGCACAGGCATAGGCTCAACTGATCTGGCTGCAGCGATGTCCACCGGTGAACTTTGGTTCAGAATCCCCCAGACAATTCAATTTCAGCTGAATGGCAAGCTATCCCATGGTGTTTACAGCAAAGATGTTATATTGACTGTAATAGCCCGTATAGGTACAGATGGCGCCCGATACAAAGCAATGGAATTTGTTGGCAACACCTTATCTGAACTTTCTATGGAAGCACGCATGACCATTACCAATATGGCTATCGAAGCAGGTGGGAAAAATGGGATCATGCCTGTTGATGATATCACCAGAGAATATCTAAAAGGTCGCCTCAAAGACGATTCTGAATATACTGCTTATGAATCTGATGCTGATGCGGTTTTTGAATCGATTGAAAAATTTGATTGTTCTAAAATCGAGCCTATGGTCGCATTGCCAAATCTGCCTAGTAATGGCAAAGGTATCACCGAAATTGAACGTGAAGCAATGGACCAGTGCTATATTGGCAGCTGTACCAATGGCAGAATTGAAGATCTAAGAATTGCAGCTGGAATACTCAAAGGTAAAAAAGTTGCGATACGCACAATTGTTGTCCCGGCAACTCCTGGAATATGGAGACAAGCCAGCGACGAGAAACTTTTTGACATATTCTATGATGCCGGCTGTGTAATTTCAGCTCCAACCTGTGGCGCCTGTCTGGGTGGTTTTATGGGCGTCTTAGCCTCTGGCGAAAAATGCATCGCTACAACTAATCGAAACTTCGTGGGGCGTATGGGACATCCAGAATCAAGAGTTTATCTGGCCAGCCCTGCAACAGCGGCGGCTTCTGCAATTGAAGGTAAACTGACTGACCCAAGAAAATATCTGTAAACTTCTCAGCAATAGCTCAGATATTATTCTGAAGCTGATTGACTATATAAAGGAAAATTAAAATGCCAAAAGCACATGTATATTTAAGAGATAATGTTAATACTGATGAAATCATCCCGGCTCGTCATCTTAATACTGATGATGAAGCTGAGTTGGCCAAGTTTTGTCTGGAAGACCTGGACCCCAGGTTTGCCAGCAAAGTCGCACCGGGCGATATTATTGTAGCCGGCAATGATTTCGGTTGTGGGTCATCCCGTGAACATGCGGTATGGTCTATCCGCGGGGCCAAAGTATCTGCTGTCATAGCCAGCTCTTTTGCCCGCATATTCTATCGCAATTCCATCAATTGTGGCTTCCTGGTCGTAGAATGCCCCGGTGCTAATGAAAAGATAAAAGATGGTGATGAACTGGAAATTAATGCTCGCAAAGGCGTTATTACCAATAAAACCCGGAATGAAACCTATAATTTCGTTCCTTTGCCCGACTTCGCATTAGAAATCATTGATGATGGTGGATTATTGAACCATATTGCAAAGAAATAAAAAATAAAAACCCTCGATAATAATCGGGGGTTTATTTTTTTGTCTATCAAAGAGTTATGACAGCGGTATCTTCGAGTCTGGTATTATTGGTTAAAATACATACAATTTGGATAACTATAGTGTTCAATCCACTGGCGGTATCGGGAATATTAATCTTAAAGCGATAATGGCCAGTAATGCGATCCCAGTATTTCTGGCTTAAATTGACGGTGCTGATATCGATGGGTTTGCTGTCAATTTTGATAGACTCGCCCCGCGGGTCGGCATCAGCGGCCTGCCATCGATACAATTCAAATTGAACTTTACCCAATACTTTGATCGGATCATTATGTTGATCAAAAAATTCTACAAAAACTTCTATTTCACCTTTGTTGGCTTTGATTTTCGTAAAAGCGGAATTGACTTTTAACTTCGTAGGCACAAAACCATTTTGATATTGCTGCTTTGTCCCCAAGGGGTTATTAATATTGTCAATACTGGATTTTTGAGCGACAGGTTCGCAGCCAGCTAATAATGCTATTAATATTAAACATGAAATATTTTTGATCATATATCAGCCCGTCCTGTGAGTTTACGAATCTGTTTGTTTTGCCAGCAATTAAAAAATACCTGCACCGTAAAGGCACCGCACAGACACAAACCCATATCCTTTTGAGCATCCCATATATCGCCCTGAGCCCCAACAAAAGCCATACCATCCTGGCTACCGCTAGCGGCGGCATACCATTCGATAAGTTCATAACAGGCACTAATCGCCAATGGAATCGCCAGAACAATCCAAAACAACCATTTGCCCGGTTTTAATGGTGATGTACGTATCAATAGCTCACGGGTAACAATCGCAGGCATAACACCCTGAAAGAAATGGCCAAAGCGGTCAAAGTGATTGCGGGTAGCATTAAAAGGTGGCTCTTTGAAATATTCAAATAAAGGCATTCGAGCATAAGTATAATGCCCACCAATTACGAGAATAATAGCAAAAAAGCATATCCAGAAATAGCTAAGGGTAGTCAATGGGAATTTTTTATAGGTTATCAGTAGAATAATATAGCCAACAACCGCAGGAGCTACTTCCATAAACCATACTTCAATATCATAAGGTTTGATCGCAGACCATACATAAAATCCAAAGAAAATCAAAAATAGCAATAAGTGGTATTTCTGAGAATTATTATTAATATCCATAGCTCTTCCTTTCAAATTCAGTAAATCAAGTATATTTATAGCAAGAATTTTATAAATTTTCCAGCTATTTCATCTCCTAGTATAATATTACTTGTATATTTAAGGTAAATGAGCTAAATTAATCAGCTCATATCTATCATAATCCTCAAATAATAACAAGGCTAATGAAAAATAGACGTTATAAATATATTGTTTTGATGGCCATGACTGCAGTACTTTGGAGTCTGGGCGGAGTTTTAATCAAAAACGTTCACTGGAATGCATCCGCTATAGCTGGGATGCGAAGTATTTTCGCTTTGCCAATATTGCTGGTAATTGTCAGACGTAAAGATATAACATTATCCAAAGTTCAAATAGCCGGGGCCATCTGCTATTGTGCAACATTGACATGCTACGTCCAAGCTATGGTTTTAACGACAGCGGCTAATGCTGTGCTATTGCAATATTCAGCTCCAATTTACGTAGCTCTGCTGGGCGGGTGGCTATTAAAAGAAAAAGTTAACAAATTTGACTGGATGATTATATTTATTACCATTGGCGGAATGATACTCTTTTTTTTGGATGATCTTAGCACAAGCAATATCTGGGGCAATCTGCTGGGGATTCTTAGCGGGGTATTCTTTGCCGCTATGTTCATCTTTATGCGAATGCAAAAAGACGCATCGCCAATTGGATCGGTATTTTTAGGAAATATCCTGGTCGGGCTGGTGAACCTGCCATTTATGTTTGAATCAATGCCAGATGGACAAAGCTGGATATGCCTGGCGGTTCTGGGGATTGTTCAAATTGGCCTGGCATACGCAATTTATTCTTATGCCATCAAGCATGTTACAGCTTTAGAAGCGGTAATGATAACCATGCTGGAACCTGTTCTCGGCCCAGTATGGGTAGCGATATTCACCCCGGAAATACCCGGTCCCTGGGCCATGGTTGGGGGAACAATAGTAATAATTGCCATTGGGATTCGCTCTATCAGAAAAGCCCGGACACTAAATTAACTGCCCTGTATGATGTATTTACTGGGAAGAATTTTAAAAAAGTATTTACATTACTACGAATATTTATTATAATAAGTGATAATAGGTTCTATTTTATCTACTTTTCTTTATTAGGAGCAGCAAAATGTTTTACCTTCGAAAATCACACATCACAATTCTATTAACACTTTTACTTTCAATGCTTTACGCTAATATTGGCTTTGCGGCTGATAAAACTACCACCGAGGAAAAAGTAAAGGTTCCATTGCTAATCAATGTGCTCAAAGGCGTGACAATCACTAAGGCCGAAATCGATGAAATAGTCAAGGAAGCCAATAAAGTCGCCAAAAAAGCCGGTATCCAGCTTGAATTTGATAAGGATAAACATATCAAAACAGATGTAAGCGATGAGGGTAGCGGCACAACCAAAGATGATGGCAAAATAGCATCATCAGAAGACACCAAGCTAGATAAAAAAGGTCAGGAAGAACTGAACAGCACATTTGGTAATGGTCAGGGAATCAAGGTCTATATTACCAATGAAATTCATGGAAGTCCCAATACCATGGGTCTGGCTCCGCATAGCAAACCTGTACCCAAAACCACTAAGGCTTCATCCGGCAGTAAACCTGCCAGAACCCCACCGGTTATATATATTAAAAAGAACAATGAAACCAATGCCGCCAAAGGCAATGATCTGGCCCATGAAGCATTCCATGTGTTGACTCTCGGCAAAGGTCATGCTATTGATTCAGGCAAAGGCAAATATGCTGATAATACCTGGCATAGTGATGACCCCAATAATGCAATGTACCCACACAACCCTTATATCAAAGATGGTAAGAAAAAATATCGCGGCAGTGATCTAACACCTGAACAGATAAAAGAAATCAAAAAAACAGCTAAAACCTTAGGCAAAACTGTCACCGTAACTCAAAAAGCTACAGGCTGCGACAAAAGCAAACCTGTTGTTAATAAACAACATGCCATCCAGGGTTGCATTATCGATGACCTTGAAGAAATAACAACCGCAATCTGTGACATTCACACCATAACACTTTTTGCGACAAATAATTATGATACATTATACATCGATGTAATGATGAGTGGTTCATCAAACTTAGGTGATGTATTAGATATGGGAATGAATCTTGATATTCTTGGTGGACTTCAGAGTAATCAGATTCTTGTTGAGATTCTCCCTGAGGCACAAACACCATTAGGCATGATTCCTAATACAATGCCAGGTGCTCAGATTACAGTTTGGCATAGCAATGGCCCTGAACTTACTTATTTGCCGGGATGCTTTATTGGCCAATCTGCTAAACTACATGATACAATTGAGGGAGAAATGCCAGTTGAAACAGACTATCAAAATATCTTGCACTTGGAAATTCCAATGGAAATCCTTGGGCTGGACGCTCCTGTAGCCACTATTCATGCCACAGTATTTGACCATATTTCAGGAGAATTTGATGAAGTAGCCGGTTTTCTTGAGATTGTCAGCCCTCCAGGACAACAGCTAATACTTTCTAATACTGACGCATTTCCTGGTGAGCTAATCCAGCTTGAAGGCAACATGTTTATGCCTAATGAACTGGTTTCCATCTATGCTGATGATGAATTATTAACCCTTGCAGAAACAGACCCTGAGGGTAATTTCTTTGCTGAGTTTTTAGCTCCGCCATTGCCATGTGATGATTATTTTATCACGGCACGCTGTGAGGAATCCAGTGTTTATGATTTTACAATTCTTAAAGTCAGTCCGCACGAAGGAGATGTTAATCAAGACAACCGGGTTGATATCCTTGATGTAGCAGTCATTGCGAACAATTGGCTATGGTATGGGCCTATTGGTGATTAAAATAATTTATGATTAAAATTTTCAACCCCAACAATTTTGCATTGTTGGGGTTTTTATTTACATTAAATTATTAATCTGCCAAAACATCAAATTCACAAATAGCCACGCAATCATTATCTTCTAAAGCATGAGTTGCGGTAAATTTGATGTAGCGAGCTTTTACGGGCTGGTCCAGTTTTATGATTTGTTTTATCGGGTTATTTTTTATATTATGAAATTCTCCCTGACTGGCCAACTGCCAGTTTATATTATCAGAGCTGACATGCAGCTGGTACCTATCGACCAGGCCCACAAAACAACCATCATGGCGTGGGGTGTAAGCAAAGCCAGTAATAGTCATATCCATTGATAAACCAATTGTAAATGATTGAGGAGGGATTTGCCGCCCTTTTATGCTATCATGAGTATGCCACATGCTTTCAGGGTTGCCATCGATTATTCTGGAAATATGGGCGTCGCCAGTATTGGCAAAAGTGCAATCTGAAATTTTCATTTTCGTTTTTGCTATGCCAAATTGTGCGGTAACGATAGAAGTTTTGTTGGCTGTAGCAGGGTCAACAGCATAAGCTTGAACTTTACCGCCTTTGCTTAAATCAATTGATTGGATGTATTTTTGAAAAGATGAGTTATTTACATTTTTGCCAATGACATAAAAAATATCAGCGCCTTTAGGAGCATCTATCGAAAGCATTCCGTTTATGTCGACTTTTATAATTGGGTCTGAAAGAATTATTGGCGCATTGTAAATGCCTATGTTTGCCAGAGTAATACAGGGTGCATCAGTCTGGAATGTTATTTTAATTTTGTCGGTTTTGATTGTGTCGGTTCGCAGGATTCTTTTATAGCCGATGGTAGTTTGCTGTTCGATGGTTTTCCACTTATTATCATCCCATGCTTCAATAGTAAAACCATCAATACGTTGGCCTAACGCAATATATTCCTGTAATAAAATTCTATTGAAAGTAGTTGGCTGCTGGAAGTCAATAGTGATGGTTGCTTTTTGATCGCCTTTGGTAGTTGCCCAATAAGTTTTGCTGCTCTGGTCGATACAGTTTTGGGCAGGAAAATCTGGCCTTTGATTTGAAGATTTAATTATCGCCTTTTCAATAAGATTATGGGAAAATTCCTGATCGAGCTGTTTTTTTAAGGAAAGCATTGCTTCTGCGTCAGCGGGACTAATCTGGCCATCCGGGGCTATAGCAATGCCCAGATTAAATGTGGCGTTGCGACCTATGGTTTGATAATAGACATCGAGAAGTTGTTTGAGGGTTCTGGGACGGGTGTTGGCGTGATAATACCATGCCTTAGGCCAGGTCAAAGTAGTATCCGCTTCAGCAGGCATCCAGTATTTTCCATCCTTGAGACCTTTTTCCAGTAATTTGAAATTTGGTTTATCGGGATAAGTAAAAGTTGCCCAGTTTGATTTATCAGCATAGCCACTCTCATTGCCCACCCAGCGAGCAGTATCTTTGGTTACCCCACCCAGTTGGCCAAAAAAGATAGTTTGTGGCTGAGCTTTTTTGATTATCTCATAGACTTTGTCATATTGATAATAATCTTTGGTTATACTGCGAGATTCTTTGGCACCGCCATAATATCCAGTGCCGCCATTAGCACCATCAAACCATACTTCAAAAATATCGTCGGAATATTGCAGAACTTCGCGCCATTGCTGATGATAGGCTTTAACATAAGCTTCACGGCCATATTCGGCGTGATTGCGGTCCCAGGGGGAAATATATATACCAAGTTTAAGGTCATATTTTTCACATGACTTAGCCAAATCTCCTAATACATCACCTTTACCATCTTTCCAGGGCGTAGCAGAGACAGTATATTTTGTGGTTTCAGATGGCCATAAGCAAAAACCATCATGGTGTTTGGCTACGAGAATAATACCTTTCATACCTGCATCTTTGCATACACGGGCCCATTGATCAGTATCGAGATTAGATGGATTAAACAGTTTGGGGGCAATATCGCCATAGCCCCACTCCTGCTGGGTATAGGTGTTTAAGCCATAGCAAATCAGGGAATAATATTCCATTTCATGCCATCGCAGCTGGCTGGCTGTAGGGACCGGGCCATAAGGCTCTGGGCTTTGAGCATTTAAGTTGATAGTCATAAAAAAGACTATAAACACGAATATTATTTTTTTCATAATCATTTTCTAAATCCTATTGAATTTCTACACATATATTCATTGTATCATTTGCTTTTTTAACCGAAAAGAAAAGGAAAAGCGGTTTGCCAGTTTTGTCTGTATAAACGAAGGGCCTTTCCATTCTATCGGGCTTTAATATTGAACCATCATCAAAGAGAACTTCTTTGCTTTTAAGTTCATACTGGTTTGCTTTTTGCCAATTGAGGCCATCGGTTGAGGTTATCATGCCAATGAAGGTATGGGCGTGAAAAACAGCATAGAATCGTTTTTGATTAGTATCATACCACATAGAAGCATCTTCGGTGTCAATATCTTTGATAGCAGGTTTTGGTTGAACGATAAAGGGTCCTGCAGGATTTTCGGCAATAGCAACTGCCTGATTGCGCTTACGACTGCCGGGTTTATCGCCTTTGATAATCATATAATATTTATCATCTGGGCCCTGACATACCGCTGGATTAACAGTTAATTTTGTAATCGGCCCGGAAGGTTGGACAATCGGTTTATCACTGCAATGCCATGGTCCATCAATTGAATCAGCGATTGCCACGCCGCTGCGTTGCGCATTGCGGATAGGCATCCAGTTTGGGTGAGAATAGCCAACTTTAGCGGTTTCAATTAATCCCTTTGCATCAATAGTGGGATGGGTAGTTGAAACATAATAGAGGTAATATTTATTATTAAATTTGCAAATCATGGGATTATAAGAAGCGATCTGGTCCCAATGCCCTTTTCCACGGCCTTTCAGAACAGTGCTTACATAATGATATGGCCCTTGCGGGACATCAGCGATATAGTGGGCGATTTCAGCATGAGTCAGCCAGCAATAGAAACCATACTTTCGGGGCCAACGTTCGGTAAACATATGATATTTGCCATTTTCTTCGATAACAGAGCCACCCCAGATAAACCAGTCAGAATCGGTGAGTATATATGGCTGGGCATTGTGGCTTGCCAAAGCAAGTTTTGAAGCCGCCGGGATAATTTCAGTTGTGAGGCTTAAAGTATCCACTTCCTGAACAAACTTTTCTGAGAAAATATTAAATATACTAATGGTTGGCACTTCAGAAGCTTTTATAATATTCAAACGAAAAAACTGGCCTTTAACCGAACCAAAAGATTTGTCCATATTACCTATGGTGTCGCCTTCAAGAAAAGTATGCCATTGATCGCCTACCTTTACTTGCATTTGATATTGTTGAATTCTGTTATAGCCAGCTTCGCTAATGACTATACGCTGAATATTTTGTTTTTCGCCAAGGTCAAATTCCAGCCAACCGCTACGACTGCCTTCTTTTGCCCCCCAGCGGGTATTAGAATCGCCATCGATAGCAAATTCAGCTTTGTAACTATCATCCCAGATACTCGAAGCGGTTACTTGCTTTACTTCCAGAGGTTCCGGCGGCAATTGAATTTCACCCCGGATATACTGACCAACTTTCTTTAAAGTTTTAACATCAATTTTTCGAAGTTTCCCGCTACGATCCGGACCAACGTCCAGTGAGAAAATATTACCATATTTAACAGCACCTAGATAGTCTTTGTAGATTTTTTCAGCGGAAGCGGCAAAATTATCATTTTCCGGCAGGGAATAAAACCATTGGGCTCCACGCATGGTTAATCGCTTTTGCCCTTCCAGAATGGGATAAGTAAATTCCGCTAATTTATGACCAGTGTAGCCTTTCATGAAACTGGCCCGCTGGGCACTTCCAATAGTTTCAGCATCGGCAACATCCAATGGTGCTGGTTTTCCGCGTTCGCCCAGACGAATATCTGAGCCATCCTGTGGGCCATGATTATAGCCAACAAAGCAATCTGGCTGGATCGACTTAACGAATTCAGCTGTTTCGGCATGGCTAAGTCCGCCAGTTCCAACGGCATGATCAAACCAGATATATTCGATGGGCCCGTAATTCGTGAGTAATTCTTTGAGTTGAGCTTTTTTGGTTTCAGGCCGGGCTACCGAGGTATGAATATCTTTGCGACCAGACCAGGACCAGTCACCTTCGGAAAAATATAAAGCCAGCTTTAATCCATGCTTGTCGCAGGCCTTTTTAACTTCAGCTAAGACATCAATACCTTTTAGAGCTTTGGTATTAGAAACCTTGCGGTCAGTAGTGGAGGTATTCCACAGGCAAAAGCCATCGTGATGCTTGGTGAGAAAAAGGATATAACCCATGCCGGCATCTTTGGCAACCCGACACCACTGGTCCGGATCGAACCCGGTCGGATTGAAAAATGAAACATCTTCAACGCCGGGGGACCATTCATAGCCGCTGAAGGTGCTGAAAGACCAGCAAATAAACATGCCAAATCGCAAATCTTTAAGTTCCTGTACCTTTTTCTGCTCAGACTGCGCCAGTGAAACATTTTGCACAATAAACATAATAACCATGACAATAATTATAAATTTACTCTTTTTTAGCATGTTCATTCCTTTTCAAATTAGAGACTGTTTTTGAATAAAACTATTACTATCCCTGCTCATTTTGCATTGGTAAACCTATTTTAATTTAATAACATTACAATAACAAGAATAAATACTTATTGAAAGAGAGTATCTGGTGGCGAATCTTAGAAAATCTACAACCGTGCCTATATCAAAAGAATTATTTAGATGTTAAAATTCAGGATATTAATTAAAAATCGTAAAAATGCGTATTGAATCATCATTTTTATGCATCATATTAACAGGTAAGCTCAGAAAAATCATTAATAAGGTAATATTATGTATAAATTCAAATGGAATAATAAACTGGGAGCTTTAGCTGTTATTGGTATCTTAGCTATGGGCAACTGGGCCCAAACCCTGGCAACCGATACCAAAACCACTCAGACAGAAAAGTCCCAAGCTGCCCAAGCCGCTCAGGCCGCAGATATGGCACTTTATACCAGGGTTATAACCAATATCGCCGGGAAAAAAATACCCAATCGATCTAATGGCACCGTTGGCAATAAAATGATCCAGCGTTATCTGGTGGGCCATTTCAAAGAAATCGCTTTAACTCCCCCTTGTGATGAAAAATTCACCCAAGAACATATATATTATGAAAAAAAGATTATTAATGTTGTAGGGGCGATACCCGGAGTGGGCCAACTCAAGGATCAATGGCTGATTATCGGTGGCCATTATGATCATATCGGTAGCGGGCTATTGGGTATGGGTAATGACACGGGAAAAATTTATCCCGGGGCTGATGACAATGCATCCGGAACCGCCGGAGTGATCCTGCTGTCAAAATCTATTAAAGAGCAGGTTGATATAATGGATGATGCCAACCGACGCAGTATCTTATTCTGCTGTTTTGACGCCGAGGAAATTGGCCTGTTTGGCTCGAAAATGATAGCTGACAATCTGGCAGATTTTGGGATTAAAGATGCTGGAAGCGTCATTGCTATGCTTAATATGGATATGATCGGGCGGGTCCGTGACAAGGAGATACATGTCTTTGCTACCGGAACCGCTAAACAATGGAATGCTATTTTAGATAAAGCTTCGATAGGAATCGACCTGGATATCCAAAGAGATACCCGAATCTTTGGCCAGAGCGACCATGCTTCTTTTATCAAACATGATATTCCGGTGCTGTTCTTTAATTCGGGTCTGCACAAGGATTTTCATTCGACCCGCGATACCGTAGATAAAATCAATTTCACAGGAGCCGTCAAGACCGTTAACCTTATCGAAAATATCGCATTGGAATTAATCAAACGCGACCAGATGCTCAGCAAGATAAAACCCAATACTCTGGGCGTTGGCATGATGGATAATAAAAACCGGGCAAATGACATATTACAAATCAGCAGTATCGCCCCGGATAGCGTAGCGGCCAAAGCCGGACTGCAAAAAGGTGATGAGCTATTACAATGGCAAGGCAAACCGATTAATAACTTTAAGCATCTGAGACTATTAATTAATCAGGCCCAAAAGGATACCAATATCAAATTAACCATCCAGCGATCTGGCAAAGAAATGTCAATTAATATCCGCTTTACCGGATAATAATAATTGATAGCAATTGTATATTCATAGATTATTTTCCCTGCATAATCAATTTTGGTATTCATTGACAGCGGCAAATCAAACGGGTATACTATTCTTTTATTTACTACAACTGTTTTGACTATAAAAAGCATAATATATGACTATAGAACTATATAATGGTAAAAAATGCCCCTGCCCATCGAATTGCCAGCGGCATGGCAAATGCCGGCAGTGCATTGACTTTCATCATGGCCGGGCTCAGCAGACTTATTGTGAGCATTTAGCGGGTGTGCCCTATCCTCCGGAAAACGCTGACGATAAAGCTCCAGTTACCCCAGATAGTGCTATCCAAAGCGGCAAAGAGATTCGCCTGCTGGATTATGCCCCTTGCGCTGGCTGAGTAGGTAAGCTCAATCCGACCATGTTGGCCGGAATCATTAATAAACTCCCTAAAACCGCTGACCCTAATTTACTGGTAGGTATGGACACCATGGATGATGCCGGGGTATATCGTATCAATGATGATACCGCCCTGGTCCAGACTGTCGACTTTTTCTATCCGGTGGTCAATGACCCGAAAAGTTTTGGTCGAATCGTAGCAGCTAACAGCCTCTCTGACCTTTGGGCCATGGGCGCCCGGGCAATCACCGCGATGAATCTGCTTAGCTATCCTGCCGGTCTGATACCGCCAGAAGCTATCGAGCAATTACTCATTGGCGGCAGCGAAAAACTGCAGGAGGCCAAAGTCTCCCTGGTTGGCGGCCACACTATCGAACAGGACAGCATGGTCTATGGCATGAGTGTCACCGGCCTGTGCAATCCTAATCAGGTTTTAACTAATAGCAAAGCCCGCATCGGCGATAAGATTATCCTGACCAAACCAATCGGCACCGGCATTTATTCCAATGCCCATAAAGCCGACGGTTTAACCGCTGAACATTATCACCAGTTCGCATCCAGCATGGAAAGATTAAACATGTATGCCGCCGATGCCATCGGTGGTTTTGATATCAGTGCGGTTACCGATGTTACTGGTTTTGGTCTGCTGGGTCATTCTCTGGCGATGGCTAAAAACGCCAATGTCACCTTATGTTATCATACCGATTGCATCCCATTGTTTGATAATATCCTGCAATACATGCAAGACTTTAATTGTGTCGGGGTCTGCAAATGCAATGAATATATCGCCGGAGCCTGCAGCTATGATGATAATGTCAGCCCCCAGATGCAGTCTTTGATCGCTGAAGCCCAGACTTCCGGTGGCTTATTAATCATGGTTAAAGCCGACCAGGCCAGCGATGCCTTAGCAGCTATTCAGGCAGCCGGTGATGCCACCGCCGCTATTATTGGCCAGGTCATCCCGCTGGAACAAGGACAAAATAATATTAATTATCTGAAGATCAAACGATAATAATTTTGGGCCCATTTGCCGGCCATAATCAAGCTCTTTTGGTGCTCAGCGGCTCTCGTGGAGCGTTCAGCGGCTCGCGTGGAGTACTCAGCGGCTCTCGTGGAGCGTTCAGCGGCTCTCGTGGAGCGTTCAGCGGCTCGCATGGAGTGCTCAGCGGCTCGCGTGGAGTACTCAGAGGTTCGCGCGGAGTGCTCAGCGGCTCGCGTGGAGTGTTCAGAGGCTCGCGTGAAGTGCTCAGCGGCTCGCGTGGAGTGCTCAGAGGTTCGCGTGAAGTGCTCAGAGGCTCGCGTGGAGTGCTCAGAGGCTCGCGTGGAGTGCTCAAAGAGTTTAATTAAGCTCTTAAACAGCTATTAAATCCCGGGCCAAATAGATATAAAACACTGTCAAATATGACTTTATGACGATTTTGGCTGTTTTTAGGCTTTTTGGGCCCTGCCAGATGTTTAAAATGCACAAGGCCATGAGCCCCGAAGAGCCCATGGCCATATAATAGCACCCGCTTTTCTCCGTCCTTCGCCTGGTAAGGTGCTAATCGCACGGCTCAATTTTTGAAGGAGTTATAAAGCCGTGACGATTTTATTTACTTTTATATCAAGTAGGTCGAGCATCCTTGCTTGACATTTCTAACGACAAACTGGAAGCTTATCCTACTTTTCCAACAAATCTGCGTCATCCAGCTGTCTGCAGATGGACCACAGGGCCGGTTTTCGGTTGACGCTGAGACAAGGCATGCCTTGTCTCTACATTTGCCAAGCTCTGCGACATCCAGCCGGATGCAGCGCCCAACGGAAGCGGAAAACCCACCATCCAATGATTCTTATGTAAGCTGCCCGCAGGTTCAACCTGCCTAGTAGGTATCGGGTACCTGGTACATTGTCATCATTCTAGGTTTATGGTCGGGTTCTGTGCAGTTACTGCGGTCAAAGACGGCTATATAGCGTTTCTGCGGGCCAGCCTGCCCGAGTCGAACCAGAATATAAACGGTAAAGACATCGCTGCGAACCGTTACCAGATTACTAATGCGTTTAAAGAGGATGGCCTTTTCCTTGTCATCGTTGGCAAAACTGTCAGTTTCATCATAAAACGGATGAGAAGCTACATTATTGGTAATAGTAGCTTCGGTTTCATTATCATTAATTGGGCCGCTACTATCTTCATTGCGGCCATAGCGTTCGATACTGCCGAATTCACGGATGGTCTCATCATTGCCATTTTTAGACAATGATGAATGCCGATCTGAGGATATTTTATCTGGATCATAAGTAACATTTAACAATTCCAGGATTCTGCTAAAACCTTTATCTTCATTAAAGTCTTCATCCCATTTGGTTTTATCTACCCCCATCATATACTGACGAGTTGATTTTCTACGATCAGCGGAGTCACTTCCGCTAAACCAAGATGTCCAATCACTTTCTCCTGCATTTTTTGGTTCACCATAATTGATCAGCAGGTCGCTGCCATTCCAGATCGCATCCTTATCCCGATAGGCACAGATTGCCCGGGCCAGCTGATAGCGGGCCAGTTCATATTCAGCACCAGATAAGCCTGAAGCATCAACCGCCGCTAAATCCTGGACCCAGGGCAGCTGGGCGATTACATACCATGGAGCTGTGTTGATATTGATACGGCCAAAGACGAGGTCTTCACCTTCTTCGTTGGCTGTGCCATCGCCATTATTGTCAATACCTTCATAGCTATCAATAAAACCATTATTATTATAATCAAAGCCATCATTACGCGGATTGAAAATTGAGAAGTAACTCATCATCCCCTGATATTTCGGGTCATACATCGAGAACCTGCCAGCGCGGCTATCGCTAATCTTGCTACCGGTAGTGTCAGAAAGCCTGCGCCAGAATTCCGGGATAGTGCAGACCTTGATTTTCTTTTTATCAAAGGTACTGTTACCTCGATCTTCACTGATAGCCATCGTGCCAAAAGTTAAAATATCATAAATATCAGGCTGATGGGTAAAGGCATCATCTAAGGTCTGGGCGGTAGCTGAATCTGCTGAAGCAGTGTCACTAAAATAGCCTTTCTTACTACCGTCGCTACCGTAGTTACTGCGGATGCCTTCGGCAAAGATTGGGATTTTTTTCGTGCCATCCAGATTTATTTCTTTGCCAGTAGTTTCCAGTTTCAACTCATCAATGGCCTTGACATACGGAACCCATCTTCTATTTATATCGGGATCAACATCATTATCCCAGACCGGCATAATGATTTCATCGGGTTCCTTGTCATTAGTAGTTTTGCCATCATCTTTGCTATCATAACCGGTCAGACGTACAAACTTACGTTCGGTATCATGCTGGACTATACGTTGTTCATATTTTTCCATGGGGGTATTATTGTTAACAGCCTTGACATCTTCATCACCGATATCAAAGTCGCTGAGCTTACCGAGGCCACCTTCGACAGCGCCGATATGGTCAACAATATAGCTACCACGGGTACCATCAGCACTGGCATTATGCTGTAGTTCAATCATAATATCATTCAGAAAATCACCAACGACAGTAAACCCTGTGGTATACCTGCTGTCGGTAGTATCAGGTTGAACAAACTCAACGCCAGCTTTAGCATAAATACCGGTCTTGCTAGTTGCACCCTCTCTGACTATTTCAGATTCTTTGGCATTAGTAATAAAAACTGATTCGCCTACACGAATGGTTTTGGTATTAAAATTCAATTCACCAATCTTGCTTTTATCGGGATCATTACCCTCTTCATTTTTACTGATTATCAGCTGAAAATCTTTCAGTTCAACATCGACCGGACCGGGGTTATATAGCTCGATGGCATAATATTCTTTATCAGATTCTGTTTTATCTGTCGGAGTCGTATCATCTTCTGTACTGCTATCTGTAGCAGCAGGATCCTTAGCAGGATCATTATAGGTTTCAGTGCGATAGCTGCAATAGACGACCTGGCCGATAAACAGTTTGGGGCTGCGGAATTCGAAGCCATAGAATTTATTGATATTGCCACCGGTATTAACGACAAATTCAGTCACTTCATCATCGGTATCGAAATGGTCGATGAGGTTGGCGGCCATCTGACAAGCGAGCACTTCCCGATAATAACTTAGTTTGTCAGTGTTGCGGCTTATCTCGGTGAGTTTAATTTCATTTTGTTCATTAACATTTGCATCATTACCACGGAATATTGGCAATGGTTCCAGAATGGCGCCAACCTTAGTATCCCGTGGACTATCTTCAGTTACCCCAGAGAGGCTATGCCAGATAGCGGCGGCGATGATGGCTGTGTCTTCATCATTTTTACTCTTGCGAGTTGTGGTATTAGATTCATATTTCGGATTTTTAGTAGTTCCATCACTCAGGAATTCACGAGTTCTATCTTGAATTCGCTGGAGAATTTCAGGGACATTAATTGCACCATAGGTTTTTTCGATTTTGTCAGAATTTGGAATATCCTTCAGTTGGGTACCGTTCCGTAACTTTTCATAACCAGAAATTGTCAAACGGCCAGGTACACCCTTTGCCACATTTCCCGACCAGGCATCCTTAAAGAAGCTATCCAGATCGGTTTCACTGATTTTCGGGGTAATTTCCCGATCAGCATTATAAGTGGTGGCTAAGTGACGACGATTGTAATTGCCGATAGAAGTACCACCCTGATCGATATCAGCTTTCATTTTGTCATACCACCCACCTATACTGCTAACATAAGGATTCGTTGCACCAACAGCCCCAGGCCAAGGATCAAATGTTGTGGGCCAGATATTCGATATTCTTTTATAGCGATATGCTGTAGAAGTAGCAGAGTTAAATGTACTGCTGGTCAGCAACAGTCTATTACGCAATTCCATTTCATCTGTCATATCAAAAGGCGAGTAATAGGCATTAAAGCCGTTGCCGGTGGTTTCATTAAACCAATGCGGCTTTGACAGGCGACGAGCCAGATACATTTCATTATTTATATCTTCGGAATAGCTAAGTTCAATATCATTGAGGCTAAGAGCTGCGGTATCGCCATCTTGGTCTTTGAGGGTGGAAGGATCATAAACCTTAGCACCATATCGGCGGCCCAACTGGATGTCGGCTGGGGTACGGCCTTTTGTAACATCGCCGTCCGCCATTATGCCGCCAAGATTGACATGGCCTAATTGGGTGCCATCCCATTTGCCTTTGGCAGTGCCTGTATTTGAAAAAGTAGCATCATCGGGATTGCGATATGCGGTGTTGATATTTATCATGCCGCCATTGTCGATGATTCTGACTGCGGCATAAATTCTTTCATCGTGGGGGCCGGTTAAGCCGGGGACGACATCCCAACGGGAATCGGCAATGCCATCGCCGTCAGCATCAGCAGGAGCTCCCCGCCATCGGCTATACAAATATGATGCGGTAGAATCATACCAAAACACTTCATCGATTATCTGATCTTCGGGAATAATTTTGGCCTCTACAAAAGGTCCAACTATACCATAATTACCAGATCCGATAGAATTCAATCTATCCGCAGGTCGTCCCAAACTTTCATAATACCCACTTACGCTACCTGAACCACTAAAATTACCCCACAAATCTGTTATCTGATTCCACCAAGGCAACAAATATGATTTGGAATTATATGTATCAATAAAAGTAGTTTCCTCCGGTTCCAGGTTTGCCAGCCATTGATCATTAACATCGGGATAGTCATAGGCGGCTTTGCCTTCTAGGAAATTATTTTTATTGGCAGAATTTTCTGTGCCACCCTGATCAAACAAATCGGTAACGAGCGTATCGGAGATTTTTTCGATGACGGCATCGACGGCTACATCGAGGCTCTTGCGGTCATTGACCTTGGTAACGGCTTCCTGATCGACGCGGGTGGCGGACATAAAGGCAAAGCCCATCACAAAGAGGATCATGGTTATGACCATCGCTAAAAGCAATGCCGAGCCACGCTGGGCGATCATCTTTCGATTTGATTTATGCGTTTTCATCTTTTCATTCCTGTTATTTTTATCTGCCGCACAGCGACAGCGTTTGTCCATTCTCATTTATTATAATTATCTCTGGGGCAACTTGACAATATAACTGAAGGTCTGACCCTGCGGGAAATGCCGCCGATCCTGATCGTGCAGGGTTATGGTAAATTTTAACTCGGTCGGGAAAGTGCCGCCAGGAATCCAGTCGGCCCCGTTGGGGCTGGGAAAAGTACCAGAGGTATTTGTATTCCAATAATAAACCGCCCCCATCGCACCAGCGGGCATGAAATCGTGATCATTAGGATACCATGTAGTCTGTTTTGTAACAGGGTCAGTTTTAGAATACTGAATCGAAATACTGGAAACATCGCTACCCATTAAGAACCGCTGCAAATTAATAATGCTAGGGTCTTCGACAAGAGGTTTATTAATAAAGTCGCGATTAGTCATGCACTCATAATATAAAGATGTAACACCGCTACTGTTGGCTATGACATCGGGGTCATAATTTAAGACATAAACCGGTTGACTAGAAGTTGTATCAAGATAATAATTATCCATATCACGAGTTAATAATGCCGTATCTTTACATTCTTCCAATGTCAGGAACCGGGCAGAATTAAGACAATAGCCCGGGTCTGTGATTATAGGATTATATTCAATCGGTAAAACAATAGACTGATTGCGCACCATTATCTCACGAGGAGGATATGGGATTCCTTGAGGATTATCAATAGGATGATAATCATAATTATCTTCTAAAATTTCTGTATTAATCATATTTGGCGGATAGCCAATAAGTTCACTGTAATCAGCAAACATTTCCAGTTGGCCATTGGGTGTTGTATTTCCTGAATAATCGCCCAAATCTTCCAAATAGCCCATCAGGCCATAGAATACCTTGGCGGTATTACCTTGTACATTACCATCGACACTTTGCAGGTCGCCACTAGTATAGAAAACGATTTTATCGCGGCGAATCCAGGTTTCATCGCCACTGCGGGGATAATCGGGGGTCGGGTCGGCTATCGCTACCCGCTGGAAACTGATAGCAAAAGGCATATCATTAAGCAGACCGGCAAAATCCTTATCCAGCTGTTGGGTGATAATCCGCCGTTGCTGCATCAGGTCATTATTACTGAGGGCCTTGCCCGAGGCATCGGAGGCACTTTTAAAAACCATGCCAGTGATAGCCAGCATCATAGTCATAATGCCCACAGCCACCATCAATTCAATCAGCGTAACGCCGGATATTCTATTTTTATGATTTATTTTCATTTTCATTTCTCTATATCAATCAACTCGGTAGGATGGGCTCTGCCCATGCTGAACTTATGCTTTATGCTTTTTAATAGCTTTGCAGGATGGGCTTTGACCATGTTGAGCGATCATACCAGCTCAAAAATCACCGCATGGGCATAGCCCATCCTACCTAATTTAGAAATCCACCTGAACCTTGACATAATCTATCACCGGCTGGGTATCTTCAAATTCATAAGTGCCATCGTCAAAGCGAACAATCGCCGGCGGAAAAACCCAAAAACTGGCCAGGTCATTTTCCAATACACGGTCAAGGGTAATAATCCAGCGATCTGTACCGCCATCAGGCTGACGATCAGTGATCTTATAGGCCTGGCCAGAGCCAGATCTAATTTTTATATCTTTGTTAGCTGCTGTCGCTGGCACTCTATCTTCAACATCAGCATCAATAATAACTGAGCCAACCCTTAAAATTTCACCGATGGAGGCATCAACAGAAAAACTCTGTGATTCATTCCATGGATGAACAAATCTATCGATGTCATTAAAATCTCGATATTGATTAACAGTGCTCATTTCTGGAAATGCGGTTGGATGTTTACGGGAAAAATCATCTAAGAACACCCGCCACGGTACTGGAAAAATTCTGTCGTATCCAGCATCATAAGGGATTGGAGCAACCAAAGGGGCACCAGTATGCATAGGAAAATTCAGATTAGCAGAATCAAAAGCAAAACTTTCTGGATCTTGAATAGCATAACGAATATTAGGTTTGGTATTCTGACGTAAGGTAAAGATATACATATAGCGGGGATTGTTGTTACCAATAACAAATGTGCCACCACTATTCAAATAACCTATTTTATCATCAGTATAAAACGCCGCCATATTGTAACGGCTTTCCAGTGCTTTTTTATATATTTCAGGATAAAGATAATCAATACGCTCAATTGCGGTATGGCTATATAAATAAGAAATATCATTTTCGCCAACTTTTGCTGCCATTCTGGTTTTCAATGCAATTTCAGGGTCACTATAGTCTATCTGCGGCTCGACAATACTGCCTATTGCTCCAATAAAATCTATTGTATAAGGTGAAAAATTATCAGGCCAGTTATCACCACTAGGAGTAGGATAGTTATCTACATAACCATTAGCACCACTTTCATCTTCTAAAGCCTTATACCTTTCTTTATTATCACTAAGATTTCTCAAATATGGCAAACTAGAAGTATCTGGGTAATAAGGTGAATATTGCCAAAATGGTGGATCAAGATGGCGATAATGGTCACGTTTAGACTTTTCATTATCGGTATTTATCGATAGCTCTTCGCCATCATCACCTACACCCTTATTTAACAAATAATATCTACAATCATTATTATTCCAGTAAGGCTTTGAAGTTCCATCAACCGAGGTTCCATCAACTGCATAAACCCATTCAACATCATCAACTACCAGGGTATCATTATCGGCATAAACATTTGGACGTGGCATATAATGAATTGTCGCTGGCATATAAACATCCAGCATTGCATTGTCAAGATCAGTAGTTCCGGTTATAGTGCCATAGCCATTACGCAAATCCCGCCCTCTTTCGCCTACCCTTGCCATCTCTTTTTCAAACAAGATCGCGGCATTGTGGGTGGCAGCGGCATTGACGGTGGTTTCGGCGACCTTTTTGCTGTTGTTCAAGCCGATGGGGAACTGGGTAGCCACAAAAACCATACCCATGGTCAAAATGAAGATCGCAAAGAGTATCTCCATCATCGAAAAACCATTTTGTCTATTATAATTTCTCATTTTTATTTCCAAAACCAAGCCAGAAAAATCCAGCTCATGTTGTTAAATCATAATCAGTGTGCCCGTGGCCCACCCTACCTAATCGACCCGGATAACGGCGCCGGTATAAACATTAAAGACCATCTGCTGAACCGATAAATTGGACTTATGCTGACTGATAATATCAGTATAACGCAAATCCGGGTCAGTCTCGGTCAGGGCATCCTTTTCATATAAATATAAACCAGTGGTGCTGTCTTCGGGCCAACACCAGGGTTCATTTTCATTATTATTTACATTACTTGGAACCATTAAAAAATTATCATATGACAATAGTCGAACTGATTTTTGTCCATCGGCTGTTATTGTATCTATTGCCGGGCCAAAAATAGCATCATTATCATTTCTCCAAAGAACTCCAACTTTCTTTGTCACAATCTGGCCACTGGGTGAAAACACAATGGTAAAAGTCTCAAAATTTTCAAGACAATAGAATTGCGGCGCACTCTGGTCGTAATTAATAAGCATATCATCGGGAATTGTGGAATTATCGATGTCAATCGACATCATCGCCATCCCCTCAGGTAATGCGATAGGTTTGCTGTTTGGCACTGGAACCATGGGTAAAAAACTTTCCCAACCGCCAGAACCAATATAATAAAAATCAATATCTACACTGCCATTACCATCAATATCCCTATTGGTCTGAGTAGCTTGTTCCAGATGCACGGCATAAAACCGCCCTTGCGGACTGGCCTGGAAGCGGACACCGGCATATTTTTGGCTGGTTGCGGCCCGTACCTGGGCGTTGGCCAGTATCGCCTTGATCGCCGTCTGCGAGGAGCTCATCTTCTGGCTGCGGATCATGCCCGGCAACGTTGGCAGGGCTATCGCAACCATAATGGCTATGATCGAGACCACCACCAGCAGCTCAACGAGCGTAAAACCTGATTTTCTGTTGTTTTTCATCATTTTTCTCATAATTTCGATGGCCACGCCAAAAGTCAAATTTATGCTAAAGCCGCTCTTCGATTCCAAAACCAAAGGAGTCAAGAGGTTTTGACGCTGGCGTCTTCTTTGTCTGCTTAATTCTACAAGTGTCCAGTCAATTCGCCCAGTGGTTAAGGCTGTAATTTATCTATTTACCATATTAAGGGAATATTCAGGTTAAAAATCGGTACTTACTATATCATCAACCGTGCCAAAAATCATATCCGGGCCTGCCGATCGGAGGGTTGGAAAATTGCCATCTGTTTGCAATTCATATAGCAATGGTGTTTTCCAGGCATCAAGAATAACAATAATATTCTGTTTCTTCTTAAATTCATCAGAAATACTATCCAATATTTGCCGACTGTCAGGGAACGCATCTATTGTTGGATATGGCACGATTCTGGGAACACTTACCAACTTTCCATCCAGTTTGTAGCCTCCGGTATAAGAACTATAAGGATATTCAAATTCACCGGTATTTTTACCATAATGCCCATCAACATAAGCCTGCAAGGCATCAATAACCTGTCTCATCACCGCTTCGGTCGCCTTGACTTGGGTTTTGGTCTTAATCGAGATGGCAACTCTGGACAAGGCCACCATCAAAATGCCCATTATCGCTATCACCACGATAATTTCGATGAGCGTAAAACCTTTTTTATTTTTTCGGGTCATAGGCGACCTCAACAATTAATTATACTAAAATTCCGAACTTACAATGTCATCAGCAGTGCCAAAAACCATATCCGGCCCGGCAGATTTGATTACCGGAAAATTGCCGCTACCATCCTTCTTGTAATTCAAAGCTTTGCCCCATGCATCTACCAGATAAATTATATCATGTGGTTCAGCTGGATCTACATAACTTTTTTTATACTCATCGGCAATCGCATTTATAACCTCACGCGCTTGTGGACATCCGCTTAGTCCTTGTATGCAAACAACATACACAGTATATGACTGACCGTCGTTATCTTCAGGATTAATTTCATGGCGGTCTGGAAAACCACCACCATCGATATTTTTGTTTTTACTTGGGTCATTGTCCACATAAGCCTGCAAGGCATCAACCAGTTGACTGATAAGTCCTTCGGTGGATTTAATCTCAGCATTAGTTTTAACCACGGTAGCGACCTTCGATAATGCTACGGTCAATATTCCAATAATACCGATAACGACAATAATTTCTACCAGGGTAAAACCACGATTGCTCTTATTATTTTTCATTTTACTTCCATTTTTTAAAAGGCATAAAGCGACAAAGTTCCAATCCTCATTACCCACTTTCTCGCTTTCTCTCTTGCTAACTTTAATTATCAAACAGGCAGCCGGGCTCCTTTACCAACCCGCCTGCCTGCTGTTTTTATCTATTTTTTAATCATTAGGGAAATTGCAAATATCATCTTTAGTGCCATAAATGCCATCAGTGCCAGCGGCGATCAGGATATAGGTGTCCTTATTATATGGTCGAGCTGTTGGCTGTCCCAAAACACCGGTTTTACCATCTAAAATGAATTCATAAAAATCCCTGTCATCGGCACTAAAATTAAACCCTTTTCCTTTTAAAGAATCAAAGGTAGAACCTGCAAATACAACATTATCGTCAATATTATAAATCTGCCCACTTAACGCTCCGCTCTTTCTAGCCTTGAAATATAGAATCGCTCTGGGACTATTAGCTTTCATTCCATCATCAATCAAAGGATTCATATTGGCAATGACGGTATCGCTACTAAATCCTAGATAATTTTCACCTGATTTAAGGCCAAGCGACATCCAGTATCCGGGATTTGCCGGATCATTTTGCAAAACTTTGTCACCACGTGGATTCAAGATATCCATATTTTCCGGATCTAAATAAGATGTGCGACCTACTTTGTTGCCAACAGAATCTTCTGTTATGCCGGAGGCATTAACATAATAATCTTCTTTTGTTGCATATCCAAGTAAATCAGCACCAAACATTGAACGGGCCAAATGATGGGCACCAGTATCAAGTACACCAGGTGGACTATTGAAATCCGTGACACCTTCAACATAACTTACTTGTGCAGTATCAAGAGCAGAACTGGGATAAAAACCCTGATCATTATGGAAAGATTCCAAACCCTGACCAATAGAGTTTATTTTAGCCTTAACCGCGGTTTCCCGGGCGGATTTTTGCACCTTGCTGATCGCTGGCATAACAATAGCCATCAATGTCGCGATGATGGCGATAACTACTAATAACTCAATTAATGTAAAACCTTTGCGTTTCATAACTGCATCCCCAATATGGTAATGTTTTCCAAATTATTAAATTTCAATATCATTAATAAGATCGCCCCCAAATAATCAGGGGCCACCTTAAATATCTATAGTCTTGGCTCTCAGGTCCGATGGGCTATTGCCCATGCTCTATAATTTTCCTGCCACAACCGTCCGCACGAAGCGAACAGCCCAAGGTGGCAACGCCACCGGCAAACAAGCCAACTGGCAACAACAAGTCAACCGCACGCTTAGTGCTAGCCGAGATTTTCAATTAGTGCAACCATAGGCATAAACAAAGCGACAACGATAAAGCCGCAAATGCCACCTAATCCCACAACCAAAATAGGCTCAAGCATTGCTACCAGCGAACCAACAAGAATATCAATTTCTTCATCATAGTTGTCGGCAATTTTAGATAGCATTTTGTCGAGGTCACCAGTTTCTTCGCCAACGTCGATCATATTTACTACCAGCGAATCACAAACCTTGGTCTTACGCAAAGGCTCTGCAAAAGTTTCACCTTTTCTGATGCTATCATGCACTTCTATCAGGGCCCGACGGTAAACTTCATTACCAGCGGTATCACGGGTAATATTGATGGCTTCAAGAATCGGCACACCAGCAGAAATCAACGTACCTAATGTACGACAAAAACGGGAAATTGACGTTTTTTCAATAAGCTGACCAACAACCGGCAGCTTGAGGTTAACCCTGTCATGAACATATCGCCCTTGATCAGACATTCTTATTAATTTGAACAGGAACATAATCGCAAATGGCGTACCAATCAATATCAGCCAACCCCATCTTTCCACGATCCATTCGGAAATATCCAAGAGCAGCAAGGTAACTGCTGGCAACTCGGTATCAAAATCCTTAAAAACCGTCTGAAATTTAGGCACCACCATGGTCATAATACCCATAACAATACCGAAAGCGATTGTCAATACACAGATAGGATAAATCATTGCGCCTTTGATCTTGCGTTTCAAGGTGGCGGCTTTTTCCATAAAATCGGCAAGACGCTGCAAGATAATATCCAATACACCACCGGCTTCGCCAGCAGCTACCATATTAGAATATAAATCATCAAAAGTTCTGGGGTATTTAGCCATCGCTTCTGACAGAGTCGAACCGCCCTCGACATCGTTCGCTACAGCGCGGGCAACATTTTTTAAGGTGCCAGGCTTTTGCTGTTCTTCCAGAATGCGAAGTGAACGCAAAATCGGCAAACCCGCATCCTGAAGCGTACTGAGCTGCCGGGTAAACTGCACTAATGCTTTACCTTTGACGCGACCATGTACGCCGCGAACTCTTTTGGTTTTACCCAATTTCGCCGCTTTTTCCTGCCGAACGCGCCGCCCGCCGCCTTTTTCCCTAACCTTTGTTGGGAAATAGCCCATACCTCTTATTTTACTGATAGCTTCATCACTGCTTAGGGCTTCTACGGAGTCTTTAATCTCCTTGCCCTGTGAGTCCATTGCTTCATAATTAAATAGTGGCATAACAAAACCTCGTTAGTTAGATCCACATTGTCTAAGCTACACACTAAAACAAATGCATAGCCACCAGCATAAAACTGGACTTTTAAGTAACTCTATAATAAGGACGCCGCACCTTAGAAATTTTTCATCAGATGCCGCAAAAAAATCTATTTTCCATTTTATTCATTAAACACCGTCGCAAACGATAACTGCATGCTTAGTGCTTAGTCGTCGAGCATGGTTTCTTTAACTACTTCTTCGATTGTAGTTTGGCCATCATAGATTGCTGCAATACCGCCATCACGCATGGTAGTCATACCATTTTTTAATGCCAGCTCACGCAATTCATTCGTTGAAGCACGCTGCATAATAGCTTCACGCAACTGGTCATCAACGGTCATAATTTCATAAAGACCCATTCGGCCTTTATACCCGGTATTATTACAATAATCACAGCCTTTGCCATAATAGAACTGTCGACCCTGGGTATCTTCAGGCAACAAATTCAATTCCATTAATACCTCTTCGGTTGGCTCAAATGCTGTACGACAATTATTACAAATTTTCCTTACCAGTCGCTGCCCCAAAATACCTTCCATCGTCGCTGTAATCAAAAATGGCTCTACGCCCAAATCAAGCAAACGAGCAACAGTACCCGGTGCATCATTAGTATGAAGCGTCGTAAATACCAGATGACCCGTTAGCGATGCCTGAACCGCAATTTGTGCAGTTTCCAAGTCACGCGTTTCACCAACCAGCACGATATCCGGATCCTGACGCAGAATACTACGCAAACAAGCTGCAAAGGTCAGGCCAATTTCAGTACGAATTTGGCACTGAATCAAGCCATCAATATCATACTCAACCGGGTCTTCGGTGGTTATAATCTTGGCATCTATCGAATTTAATTCACTAAGAGCAGAATACAGTGTCGTGGTCTTACCAGAGCCAGTAGGCCCTGTAACAATCACGATACCATTAGGCCTGTGAATCAACTGTCTAAATTGTGACAATTCTTTTTCTCGCAGACCCAAACGCTCGAGATCAAGGTTCACCTGGCTTCTATCCAGAACACGAAGTACAACACTTTCGCCAAACATCGTTGGTAAAATCGATACACGCAAGTCAACCTGGCGGCCTTGGACCACCAGCGGAATACGTCCATCCTGTGGCATACGTCTTTCTGCGATATCCAGATCAGCCATAACCTTAATACGGGAGCTGATCGCCATAGCAATATGCGATGGCGGTGGCACCATTTCGTAAAGCACGCCATCAATACGATAACGCATCTTATATTCTTTTTCAAAAGGCTCAAAATGTATATCCGAAGCCTTGTCGCGAATCGCCTGCATCAGCACCAGGTTAAGCAATTTCTTCACCGGGTTAGACTCGGCCATCTCACGAATATCACCTAAGTCAATACTGTCGCCGCGATTCTGTAAATCGCTAAGAAAATCATCATCGGCCAACTCGCCGATTAAATCATTAATACTTTCACTTTGATTGCCATAATAACGCGACAGCGATTTTTCCAGTGCGTCGCTATCGGCGATCATAGGCTTAACTTTAAAACCTAATAAAGTCTGTAAATCATCGGTAGCACGGAAGTTATCCGCGGTATCCATGGCAATACTGATAGTATTACTTTTTTTATCGTAATCTACCGGCAAAACCCGATAAGTCATAGCCATCTGCGATGTCAACTGACTTACAATTTCAGGTTGAAGATCAATTTCATTAACATCGACATAAGGCATGCCCAACTGAAAAGCCAATGCATATTTTAAATCCTGTTCGGTAATATCGCCAATGTCCAGTAATATCTGGCCTATCGGAGAAGACTTCTCGGATTTATTCTGCACACTAAGGGCTTTATGGACTTTTTCACGAGTCAAAAGCCCCATCTTTATCAGCACACGCCCTAATGGACGACCTTTCAGTTGCTCAATTGGTGGCATTTTTGCCATCTTTATTTCCTTTACACTTTATTATACGGTCGATTAAAGCTTTCGCCCAGTCGCTAAAGACATCTACAAATACATTTTTATGACATATTATAGCCTTTATTCCATTTTAATCGGTCTTTTTGTCTTAAAAACTACTGTAAACTACTCTTCTTTTTTATCAAATTCACTCTCAAAGCCTGCTTCTTCAGATAGCTTGCCCTTGGCCATCAATTCCTTTTTAACCCCGGTAGCTTTTTCACGTAAATTATCAGGAAAACGAGCTTTACTCATCATTTCATCTAAAGTAATTTTCTTATTCTGGAAATGTTCCCATAGATGATCATCCATCAGCTGCATGCCATATTTTTTACCTGTCTGGATCGCTGAATTGATACGAAAAGTCTTGTTTTCACGTATTAAGTTAGATATCGCTGGTGTTACCATCATAAATTCATAAGCAGCAACACGGCCCTTTCCACCAACTTTTTTACATAGCGTTTGGCTAAGAACCGAAATCAGATTTGTCGATAACTGCACGCGAAGCTGTTCCTGCTGATTAACTGGAAATGCATCAATAAGACGAGTCACAGTACCCTGACAGCCAGTGGTATGAAGTGTGCTAAACACCAAGTGACCAGTTTCTGCTGCACGAACTGCTGATTCAATTGTTTCCAAATCACGCAATTCACCAACTAAGATAACATCAGGGTCCTGACGCAATGAGCGGCGAAGTGCTTCGGCAAAAGTTGGACAGTCCAACCCGACCTCACGCTGATTAATAATTGATTTTTTATGATAATGATAATATTCAATTGGATCTTCAACGGTAATGATATGGTGATCAAGATGTTCATTAATCCAGTTGATCATTGATGCCAGCGTAGTTGACTTACCTGAACCAGTTGGCCCGGTAACCAGAAACATTCCTTGAGGACGACGACACAGCTCGGCGATAATTGACGGCAAACCAATGGCTTCAAATGAAAGTAATTCATTGGGAATCAAACGCAAAACTAGTGAAAGTTCACCACGCTGACGAAATACTGATACGCGAAAACGCCCACGATCCTTAAACGCGAAACCAAAGTCAGTCGATCCCACTTCTTGCAATTCCTGCTGATTTCGATCCGGGGTTATACTTTTCATGATTGCCTGAGTATCGTCAGCATCCATAACCTTGGTTTCCAGGGACCGAAGTCCGCCATGCAAACGCAAAACCGGTGGTCTGCCGGTTACCAGGTGAATATCAGAGGCACCCTGCTTAACACAGGTTTCCAACACTCTATCAATATGAATTGTTGCCATTTTTATTTAATCCTGCCAATATTTTATCTAAAATTTTAATTTATTAGCCTTATTAAGCTATTATTCTCTTTTTCCATTTATTTACAAGGTGAGATAAACAAGTCATCCCCAGCTTCAAACTTACTGGCATAGTGCTTATACCAAACCTTCGACCTGAGCTACACGAGCAACTTCTTCGACTGTGGTTATACCGTTTATCACTTTTAATTTTCCATCAGTGGCCAAAGCATTCATTCCACTTGCCAAAGCAACCTGTCTTATTTTATTTGAAGGTGCACGATTAAAGGCAAGCTCACGAATCTGCGTCGTCATCAACATCATTTCAAAAATACCCAGTCGTCCTTTATAGCCAGTCCCACTGCATCTCTTGCAACCTGCGCCTTTATAGAAGGTATGCTTGGAAATTTCATCATCAGTGAAACCAACCAGTTTGAGGTATTTCAATTCTGGTGAAGGATCTTCAACCTTGCATTCTTTACAGATTGTTCTGATAAGACGCTGAGCCATAATTGCCTGTACCGCAGATGCAACCAAAAACGGCTTAACACCCATATCCACCAGACGAGTAATAGCTGATGGTGCGTCATTGGTATGAAGTGTACTGAAAACCAAATGTCCAGTCAGAGCCGCCTGAATAGCGATATCTGCCACCTCCTGGTCACGAATTTCACCAACCAGAATAATATTAGGTGCCTGACGTAGCATAGAACGAAGAACTTTTGAAAATGATAAACCTATATCGTGGCGAATCTGACACTGGTTCATACCAGGGAAATTAAATTCGACAGGATCTTCGGCGGTAATAATCTTTTTGTCAGGCCTGTTGAGAACCTGTAAAGCTGAATATAAAGTAGTGGTTTTTCCAGAACCAGTAGGACCGGTAACCAGAAAAATACCATTGGGTCTTTTAATGATTTTCTGAAAACGTTCATAATCCCGGTCACCGAAACCAAGAGCCTGAATACCAACCAGAACTGATTCAGGTCGCAAAATACGCAACACGATAGATTCACCGTGATAACCTGGGAGTGAACTTACACGAAAATCGATATCTTTGCCATTTACGCTCTTTTTGATACGACCATCCAAAGGCAAACGCTTTTCGGCAATATCCATACCGCTCATAATCTTAAAACGGGTCGAAACCACATTCTGAAGTTGCTTTGGAATATTATCACGTTCGATACAAACACCATCTACACGATAGCGAACCCGAACCCTGTCGGCCATCGGCTCAATATGTATATCAGATGCCCGACCATTACAGGCTTCATCGATAATTTTATTAATCAGCTTAATAATTGGTGCTGATGAATCATCTAATTTGCTGGCATCGAGGTTGGCAAGGTCAATGGATTTATCCATCGAAGCATCAATTGAAGCATCAATTGAGCGGTGGATTTCGTCGATGGTGTGATCGATAGAGCTATCGACTTTATTCAGATAATTATCTAATGCCGCTTTGATCTTACCCTTAGGTGCCAGGGCACAATCAAGCTCAATATTGAGCCTGAATCGCAAAAGATCCATCATATCCAGATCCAGCGGATCATGAATGACTATCTTCAGGCGACCTCCCTCTTTTGACAAGGGTATAAATAAATGCCGGAGCATTAAATCATTGGGGATTTGTTCAATCAGAACCTGATCAATTCTATGTTGTGTTAGATCGATATATTCCAGATCGAACTGGCGCGCCATGGCTTTGGCAACCTGATCATCGGTAACCATCCCCAGCTCGATCAGCACATCACCCAGCCTTTTACGAGACTGACTGGAATGCTCGACAGCCTGAGCGAGCTGTTTACTGTCGATCACGCCCCATTCTATTAATATATCACCTAATTTCTTGCGATTCTTGGCCATCTAAGATTCCTAAATTATCTGGTCTCAGTTGAGTTTGCCTATTCCACCTGAATGTCAAAGTCTAAAAAAATGCCTGGCTCACTGGCTATCTTTAATATAAACCCAGTAATAACAAGGACTTATTATTCACTTTGTAGCTGTTGCCACTTGGTGGGTTCTTGTTGAGCCCAGGCTTGGGACTCACTTTGTGGACTTTTGGGAGGCTTCTTCTTGCCACAATAACACATTGTACAACAAGAAGATACGATCCGTCAAGGCCAAATAAATCGATATATAAAGCATATCTTGGACGTCCCAAAAATCACCGCCTAAGCCGGGCTGCCCAGAAACGCCAACAGTCAATAATTAATTTATTCTTTTTTAATATCGGTTTATATCTTCTTCAATACCATCACTATTACTGCTATTTATAAATTTTGTTCAAAATTCTGCAAAATTGTTCATTATTTACCAAAATCACACTTTCTACTTGCTTTAACTGGTATATCCACCAAAATCTATCACATATTAAATGCGAGTTTCACAATAATATCTCCTTAAAAATGAGCTAAGGTTATGAATATTTATAAATCATATTTAAGTGAATAAATCCAGTAATGCTACACTGTTATGATATTAACCAAACAAATTTAGTTTTTCTTTTTGTGCAGACTTTATTCTTGATTTGCCCTGAAAAAACTGCTATTTATTTAATCGAATAAAGGAGCCTGTTGCATAAATAATTAGTTCTTTTTACAAGTGAATAATTCCAGCTTTTCGTTTATAATCTGGGCAATGGA
>JAEIOG010000037.1 GCA_016342495.1 Phycisphaerae bacterium | reverse complement strand
TGAAAAAGTTTTTCAACCACGAAAAAGTGCAATATGCAAAAGTGGGGTAATTCACTTGTTTAATTGCCGGAGTAATATTAACATAAAAGGCATAAGCAACTGGCATTGAAACATTTTCAGACATGCCACTATCTCCACATCCCATCCGGACACATAAACCCCACCTTCAGCAAAGTAGCACATACCGGACAATAATCACTTCGCAGCTTACCGCAGACCTGCCCGCAATATTGCAGATATTCGGCATAGACTTTCCCGAACTCGCAACCTTTGGATCGACAGTCTGGTGTTAGGTTTGCCATAAAAATCTATCGTATAAAAATTATGGCTATTACAGTTGGCGTGACTTTACAAGTTTCTAACAGCAAGATTGATATTGGGTATTGGTGAAAATAAGCATCTCAACTTATCAATTCACAGCTAAGCCCAATAATAAGCCAGTATTTGCATTTAAATCTGTAATCTATATAAATATAGACTATTATTTCAATAATTTCTACATTTATATTGACAAATTTGCCGATATAGTCTATATACTTATAGATAATTCTTTTTTAGTAAGTAGGTATACATATGAAAGCAAAACATAAAAACTTAGCTCGAGAACAGCTGGATAAAACACTGGAGCAGTTCCTGCCTCTCAAGACGGTAGTCTCTCCGAGAAAAGGATGGGTTCGTGCTACCAGGGATGCACTGGGGATGTCAGGTGAGCAACTGGCTAAGCGTTTAAACACTAACAAGCAACGTGTCAGTCGCATTGAACAAGATGAAAAACCTGGAAACATAACTGTCAAAACGCTAAAAAATGTAGCTGAAGCTCTGGATTGTGAATTTGTCTATGGTTTTGCACCTAAACAGACGCTTGAAAAAACAGTCAGAAATCAAGCGAGAATTATAGCTGAAAAACGCATGAGCCAAAGCGACCAGATGATGCGGCTGGAAAAACAAGAACTTAGTGAAAACGAAAAATATATAGCACTTGAAAATCTTATAACTGATATTATCAATACAATGCCAAGATCACTATGGGATAAATAATGATGGAATTCAATTACGCTGAAGGAGCGACACCGCTTGATCCTAATGAAATTGAGGGGTTAATTCCTACTCACATAACAAAACGGGAAGAGCTTGATCGATGGGAACAGCAAAACATCAATGAAGCACTGGCTTGGGTAGATGAGAAAAAGCCCAACGATGTTCTTAATGAACGTTTCATTAAAATACTCCACAAAAAAATGTTTTGTGATGCCTGGAAATGGGCAGGAACATTCAGGAAAACTGAAAAGAATATAGGCGTGCCAATATATAAAATATCTATTGACTTGAAACTATTATGCGATGACGCAAAATACTGGATTGAGCATAAAACTTTTTCTGAAGATGAAATCGCTACTCGATTCCACCATAGACTGGTTTTGATACATTTATTTCCAAACGGCAATGGAAGACATGCCAGATTAATAACTGATATTCTTATAGAGCATGTTTTCAACAAATCCCCATTCACATGGGGAAAAACTGATCTTATTAAATCTGGTCAAGATAGAAAAAAGTACATTGAAGCCCTTAGGGCTGCTGACAATAATGACTACGATCTTTTATTAATATTTGTCAGATCTTAAGTTCCTGATTAATTATTATATTCTTCGATATACATAACCTGCAACAATGAGCTATCACCATTTCCCATCCGGACACACAAACCCAGCCTTCAGCAATGTCGCACACACCGGGCAGTCATCGCTTCGCAGCTTACCACAAACCTGGGCGCAATATTGTAAATGCTGGGCATAAGCTTCCTTTTGCTCTTGTGCCTGCAATTGAAACTCAGCATCTACTTTTGCCTGCCATTAAGTAAAATGCTCATCATTGTCTTTACAGTTACAGCCTTGCCTGTCCCTGATAAGCTGACTGTTTTTTCTTTGCCATGGCTCAATGCCAGACAGGGCTTTAGCAATAACTACCGGAGCTTTTGAAGTTTTTAACTGTGATGGGTTCTGTTTACAAATTTTAGTACAGAACCTTGCATCAACAAAGCCACCAACTTTTTCACATATTTCACTTTTAGTCTTTGGACATGACATTAGCTATCATCCTCCGGTAAGTCAAGCTGGAAGTAAGCGGTGCCCCAAGGGGCATCAGTATCGCCATTAGATCGCAACATCACCGGGCCGGTAGTAGCTGACCCTTGAGACTCATCACAACTGAACAAGGACCCAACATAGTCTGTGCGACAATAACAATGACCATCAAGCCCGTACTCCCCGAGAACCAAAGCGAACGACCAGCCACCCATATCAGGGTATGAGCCCGGTGGGCATCGCCAGAGATAAATATAGCCATTGCTTCGTGATGTGCCGACATAATAATCTACCCCCCATAGATTGTCAGGGTCGCCAGCTGGTAAAAAAGTAAGATTATAGACATCACCTTCAACAAACTGGTCATTACAGTCAGACCAGCCAGCAATATTTTTTTGCACAAAAGTCAACTTAGCCCATGAGCCATAGAGCATTGGATAAGTGTATGGCCTTGGACAGCTGGCAGCACTTTCTACGCTGGTAAAATTAACTGTGGCAACTGAGAAACTTACTGAGCTGGTACCAGGAAAACCGCTGATATTGACTGTCTCTGTTTGGGTAAGAACAGAACGGTCCGGGCGATAGTGTAGCTGCACAGCCCACTGGTCTGTCGCATAGATATACCCCAATGTCACAGCAGCCGATGTCCCATCAAAGATAGATGGCCCTAGAGGATTTACACCCCAATGATACCTAGTTACTGTAGCGTAATCACTATAAATAATCCAGCCTTGTGTATGATGTGCCAGAAAATTCAAACCGGCATAATCTATGCTAACACACAGATCGGAATCCATTTCCTTCCACTTTTGATTTTCAAAAGGGAATACTGTAACACCGCTCGGCCAGTCAATACCATAACTGCTACTGCCACTGAGACTATTGGTTATATGTAGTGTTGTTGGGGAACTACAATAACCAGACCCGCAACTCACAGAGCCATCAAAAATAGTTTCTTCAAAATTCCAAGCTGAACACACCCCTACCATTCGCAGGGAGCTACCAGACTTAGTAAGAGTGTAACTGTAAAACAGGTGCGTTTCCCTATAATCGTCGTACACCATATAATTGTAGTCCCATGAACAGTCTGGAGATGTTTTGTCACCTCGAAATGTAAAGATGCCAACTCCTTGGATAGCCACATTGACGCATTGACAGCAGTCACAATAGCAGGACTTTTCGACAGATAAAGTTTTTCCATTTCCGCTTAGTACCGGCAATCCATCTCGCAAGTATTTACGACCATCACTCACTATATACAACTCCCAGCTGGCTGAATATCAGGACGAACAAGAATCCATGAACCATGACAGTCTTTAGCAATCAAGCCCGGCTGCCCTGATGTTCTCCATGGCACAACATCTTCTTTGTCGGTTATCGTAGCATGATTAGGCTTAATATAGACATAGAATGGGTCGCCGACAAAATCATTATACAGGCTATTGTACTCCTTAACTTGTACCTTTGAAACGCCGTCAGCTATATCTTCCTCGATACGGACCGGAACCAGTTCAAAATCGCTGGATGACTCTGTGACACCTGCTGTACCCAGCCTCACCATCGCCCATTTAACACCTGTACCAGATTGTTTCCATAAAATCGTAACTGTACCGGAATCACTGCTTTGCAGAAAAGGTACACCACTAGCCACTCCAGCATACTTGTGGGTATCATCAGTGACAAGAATCGGGCTGACTGTAATACCAGTGACTAAAGCCCTGCCAACTTCGCCAGCTGCTATCGGTTCCTGCACAATAACAAAGGGTAAGGTGTCATCTGATACCGCTTCACCATCAAAGCCCACATAGTCCTTGAAGCTGTCAAGATTAACTGCCGGTTCAAACATCGGCCCGGCAATTTGTAAAACTGCATATCTGACAAGATTTCCACCGGAACTATTACGAACCATGACCACATCAGCATCATCAGGGTTTATATTAACTGACGGATTAGATATTTGCTTTTGGTAAGCCTCAGCTGCTGCCATAGCAGCGTTGTAATCACTGGCAGGTATCTTGATAGGTTGTCCTGATACGGCCTTTTCAAATGCCATTATGCAACGCCTATGCCAAGGGAACTGAAATCTGCATCAGGGCTCACTAACTCCACATGAGCTGACATGGGACGCTGGACTAAGGTATTAGCGGCATTATCTTCAGCGGTGCCATGCCTGACCCATAAATAGGCCCAGGCAGGCTTAGCGGTAACAGTTATATCGCCAACCGCTAAATTTGTTATATGCACACCAGATTCAAACTTAAAAGTAACCCGCCACTTACTGCTGGCCCCATCATACTCACCTGAAGCTCCCAGAAATCTCACCTCACCAGCGGCAAAACCTCTAAAAGCTGCATCATTAGTGCAACCGGTTAAATTGCGATAAACTAAAGCATTGTCATTGGCATTGGTGATATAGTGAGTTTCCTGCCACTTAAAGACCGGCACAGGGACATCGACACCTTGAACGCTGTTTTTTGTCACACCAATTGCACCCATAAAATCTGGTGCAGTTTTGCCAGCTGGTGCATAATTACCCAGATTTTCTAAACTTTGAGTTATATGCTGAGTGCCACCTGTGGTATCAAAACTTGTGGTAAAGGTAGAAGTGTCCGGGGCATTAGCTCCATAGTCAGCTCTACCTTCCCAGATTGTATTAGATATGGGTTTAACGCTATAGCTTTTACGTTGCATAAAGCTAAATACGGTCGGTGCATTTCCAGCTAATGTGCTTATCGCATCAAATTCACTTGCTGTCCCGGAAATCAAATAAACCAAAGTAGCAGAGGCGTTTAGACCTCTGCGTAAAAAGGGTGAACCATATTTTTCCTCAATTGTTATACTCACGAGAATACTGCTCCTGAACTGTTAGATAGCTCGTAAGCCATCTCAGAGGTGTTTTCTGCGGTCTGCTTGGTGTAAGTAGCTACATCAGCAAGCGGATTACTTGCCCCTAAACCTGAAGCGGCAAATGCGTTAAAAGTCCCGGTAACTGATGATGCGGCTATATTACCTGATAAAGCACCCAGAACGCCATTTAGCCGTGCTGATACTTTACCACCGCCGGGTTTATCGCTTTCATCTTCAGCTTTTTTCTGCTCTTGATGAGCCCTGGCTATAGCATCGGCATAGGCTTTTTTGGCCGCTGCGATTTGAGCATCAGTTTTAGCCAGTGCCATCTGTCGCTGAGCATCAAGGGCTTGCTGGCGGGCAACTTCATCAGAAGCCAGCGATTCGGTCTCAGCGAGATGCTGTTGTGATGCAGCTTTGCGTTCGGCATCAGCTTTACTACGGGCAGCATTGACATCTGCCGCGAACTCGGCATCAATTTGCCCAGTAGCAGCTTCTTTTTCTGCTTCCAGATAGTCAAGTGCATTTTTATACTCATCATCGCTCATTAGTCCGGTTTTGTTCTTGGCAGCATAATAAGTTCGGAGCATACCGTGAGCTGTTGCTTCAACTGCTTTGGCATGATAACTCTGGAACCCGGCCCAGACTTTTTTCATAACCTCTACAGTGGCAATCCAGCCCATCTTCAGACCATGCCAGGCAGTTCTTGCCCCAGCCAGAATAACATACCATGATGTACTCATATCTGACTTAAACCTTGACCATATCGCCTGTAAAGCATATACCCCGCTATACCAGGCACGCTTTAGCAGCGACCACAAAATAGTGGCCGCCAGTGCAATATCACCTTGAGCTAAAGCAGCACCGATACCATTAAATACCTCTTTGGCAAAACGGGCTAAGTCACTAAACTTATTACCTAGCCAGGCAAGTGCCGTGCCGCTGGCTCCGGTCATATTAGCAATTTCCAGGCCCAGTGCGACAACACCAAGGGTAAGTGCTCCTATCGGCGATGTTAAGGCTATAATAGCTGTATTCAGCAATGCAAAAGTCCCTGCCGCTGCCGTCATTGCCATCCGTAACACCCCCACAGCAATAGCTGTTGCTTTGATTACTCCGGCAATTACCAGTAATGACCCGCCAAAAGCTAAAGTCATCACTAAAGTTGCCGCCAGAATATTGACCAGAGCTCGGTGAGCTTTAATCCAGTCTACTACCCTACCGGCAACTTTGGTAATCCTGGATGCTGCATCGCTTAATGCCTTACTTAATGTCCCGCCCAACTCCAGAGCCACACCTTCGATAGCTGATGCCATTATTCGCAGAAAGCCGCCCAGACCAGCATCCATTTTACCAGCAGTTTTCTCAGCTATGCCAGATGCATTATCTACGGCATTATTTAACTTATGGAAATCAGCTGTTATCAGCTTAGCACCACCGGTCATAGCACGCTGGCCGAAAATCTCTTTAAGCAATGCCATACGCTGCATGTTTGGCATCTGCTTTAGAACAGTGCCCAGCTCCTGCATTATGCTTGTGAAGTTACGGAAGTTATAACCTGCATCGCCCACTGACACACCAAGGTTCTGTAAAGTCTTTTGAACAGCGGGACTTGCCAATTGAGTCATCATCATACGTATCGATGTACCTGCCATTGTGCCTTTAATACCAACATTTGCTAATGCGCCAATAGTTTTTACTGTCTCTTGGAATGATGCTTCAAAATCATTCGCAATCGCCCCGGCATATCCCATTGCCTGCCCTAAATCGTCAAGAGTTTGGGCAGAATTATTCGTACCGGCAACCAAAGCATCAATAACCCGGCCAGAATCCTCCGCTGAGATATTAAACTGGTTCATGGATGCCATAGCAATTTGGGCAGCTAAAGCCAGTTCAGTCCCGGTAGCCCGGCCTAAGTTTAGGACCTGACTGATAGTGTTTTTAATCTGACTGCTGTCAAAACCGCCCCGGCCCAGTTCCAGCATAGCCGCTGCTACCTGCCGGGCGGTATATGATGTGGTTCTGCCTAAAAATTTTGCCTGCTCAGTTAAGTTATAAAACTCTTTACCGGTCGATTGGGTGACAGCCTGAACAGAGCGCATCTGATCATCGAATTCAGCAAAAATCCTGGTACTTATCACCCCGGGCATAGCAGCGGCGGCAGATACCATAGTTATCCGCCTGCCAATATTACCAATCTTAGCGGCATAGGCATTGAGCTTATTTTCAGAAGCACGCAGGCTTTGCTGAAGTTTGGTATCATCGCCAAACATTTCCACATAGGCTCTGCCGGCCCGAATCGCACCTGCTTTACTCATTACTGATCCTCATCTAAGGCCACGCAATACCAGCCTGCAGGAATATTCATAGTCGATGGCTGTTGTCTGCCATCGACCATAATCCACACTTTTACATTTTTAACTGTTTCACGCAACTTTACCGGAGTGCCATCTGGGACATAGATAGTTCGGGTATTTACACAGCCGGTGATAGTTATCATAAACAATAACAAAAGCACCACAGGCCAACTCTGCCTGATCTTACGAGCCAGAGCGGCTTTAACTGTGCTTTGATTATCTGCCTGCTTATATTTGGGCTTATAATAATCAACCACAGCTGGAACCAGCAACCTTAGCACAGCAATAATTATCGCCGCTAATGTATTCATTTTGCCAGTGCCCCCGCAATCTCCAGTTCGGCATGTTTGATCTGAATACCTTCACGCAAATTATCTTTGACTTGCTGAGTAACTCTTTTGCAGCTGACCTGTTCATATACCCCGATAGTATAACCCAAAGCCTTATCCAGTTTTAATAAACCCTTATTACTGGCATCATCGGGGATAGATTTTTCAGCATATTTAATAGCTGCGATAATCGTACCCTCAAAATTTCGCCAATTAGGTTTTTTAGAATAAACCAGATTCAGTAAGAATAAGACAACTGAGGCTGCAAAGCCTATACCCATCGGACTGTTTAGGATTGTCCATATCGTTTCCATCATATTAAGCTCCAAAAATACTCCTGAATTTATGTTTACCGATTACTTCATCGGTAGCATCATATACATCATTATTTAATAACTGGCTATCCTGCTCATAGGGACTAAAGGCATTAGCTGGAATCGGATCAGATTTACTGTCCCGATTCACATTGGCAATTAATGCCATAATCGATGAGGTCTGTAGCCAGTCAAAACGGCCTTTAGCTTCTGCCATCCAGATCAGCTCTCGCAAAGTTAATCCGCTGGGGTCAACTCCGATGATTCCGGCAGCTCGCCAGATATTTTCGTAAACTGATCGTTCAGCATCTGCTCGATGTCCAGCTGGTCGACCTGTTGACTGATCTTCTGATATGCCAGATTCACTGTCTTGCCCATCGCCTGAATCGCTTTGGCCAGGTGCTGGCGGTTCAGGCTCTGGCAAAAATCCTCCAGTTCGTCCCAAAAAGCATCCTGAGCGACTACAATTGCATTGCCACCTAATGCCTCTGCAAACTGTTCATCACTAATACCAGCTTCTTCAGCCTGTTTTTTAACCAGGGCAAAGATCACATCACAAACTGCCATAATATCGGTACGCAAAGTTGCCAGTAAAGGCCGATCACCTTTATCCAGCTCCAGCAAATCATAGCCAGTTAAAGCCTTTACCTGCTTGACCGAGCCAATAGTCATATTAATCTGCCACTGTCTGCCAGTGGTGTCGCTAAAAATTCTCATGTATTTGCTCCATTTAATTTTAATAAATGAGCAGGCGAGAAACCTGCCCTAATAATTACTCTGCCGGTGGAGTAACAGTTGCGCCCTGATAAGCAACAAGCTTCGCAAGTTTCGCTGTGACAGAAATAATAATCGCCTCTGCCAAAGACTCTTTGCGTGTAAAGTTAGTTATCACAAAATCGCCAAAGGGACCTTCTGCACCAGCTGCATCATGGGCGTCGGTCAAAGCAGCAAGTGTGATGGGTGCATTGTTTATCCAGGCATCCCGCACCGCATCTAAGCCAAGGTCAGTGCCGCCGGGCTTATAGACCATCTCAAAATCGATGGCACATTTTTTCAGAGTAGCTGCCGTTGCCTCAAAGCCATTATTAGCTCGAGTGGTAATATCAGCTTCACCAGTTTCATGATTGACCGTTACATCACGAACATTACTAAGTTCTGTCAGAGTGGCAATCGTTTCTACGCCAGCTGCGCCATAATACATTTTTGCTTTCATACCTAATTTGAACTGTTCAGCCATTACTGCCTATCTCCTTATAATAATCATATTGTCTTCTACCTAATGCCTATCGCCTATAGCCTATAGCCTATAGCCTAATACCTACGAACCGAATCACGCCACATCTGCGGCATTTTTTGTTTATTCTTATTAAAGGCCGGTGTCATAAATGGCCTGGCCTTTACATTGATATTTTTTATAACTTTTTTGGTTTTTACTTTACCAGCTCCGCCATATTCCAATGTCGGTAGATTATTGAATTTGCTACGGGCCAATCTTGCCGGTCCGATCACAACAGATTTAGTTGCCGGGCCATAATAAAAATATATATGACCTTTAAGCAAACCGGTCTGGTTAGTTGGTGACTGGCCGGGTTTTGAAGGTTTTTTGCGATTTTTTATACTTCGCCTGGCATCGCTGCGAACAAAAGAACCGAACTTACTTAATACCTTATGAGTTGCTTTATCAACTGCCCGCAGGACTTTTTTAGAATCGAAAAAATGTTCAGTTACTTTTAACATGGTATCCTTGATCTGAAATAAGTAATGCCCGACAGCTAGCACAGGCAGCTGGCGATCCTACAGCCTAGTCCTCTGCCAAACGGGAACGCACTGCCGGGCATTATTTTTTATTGATATCTGGTTCGAGTTCGCCTGACCTGGGTTTCAGGTAAGCCGATCAATTGTCGCACCTGCGTATTGGCCGGGACCAGAAAATCAACGCTCTCTGGATTCAGCGAAATAAACTGCGGGTCAACATTTTCAATGCCCCAATCCAGCGGGTTAAGCTGTTTATATACTTCTGGCATATCACCACCACTTATACAATTGCTCATATACGGAGAAACTACAACAGTTGCATCATGATCCCAATCGAGTGAATTACCGGCAGATACAATATTCGATAAAGCAAAAGCACAGTCAGCCTGAGTGAAGTATAATTTTATCCCAACATCACAACCGCTCACCGTTATATTATGCAGAGAGCCATAGTAAGCAGTTAACCCATAATTGTCACAGTTAAAAATTTTCAGATTAGACAGCATGGCATTATTGGAGCTGCTGGATATACCGATATAATTGACATCACGGATAATAGCATCAACAATAGCTAAGTTCTCCCAGCCAGTAGCACCCACGGCCTTATTACCGCCCTGCATTTCACTATTAGAAAAAGTGAAGCTGGCGGTATCGAGACTACCTAAAAGCATATCTCGACCGGTAAAGCTGGAATTAGGACGAACAAATCTTATCCGGTCAAATGATATATTAACCAGCCCAGAAATATCCAGCATCGCCTCATTAATATCTGCCGCCGAATCTACATACCACTTTGGCTGATTAGCAATATCAGGATTGTCGCCGGGATGGTCATAATAACCTTTCCAATGACAACTGCCAACATGGTCATTCGATTGTGTGGTCGCACAAAAAGCCGACATGGGGATCTTATAAGTTATTTGCTGATTATCACTTGTCCAGATAACACGAGTCACATGACCTAATTCAACATTAACATCTGCATTAGGGACAGCAGCGACAACTTCGCCACCATTGGCGATACAACCACCGAACCGAACTTCTGTCCCAACATCCCAAGTATAACCTACATCAGTTGTCAAATACTTAGCTAAAATCGTATAGGTATCGCCATTATCGATTATACTGTCAATATATACCCAGTTAGACCCTTGTCGAACCCCCATACCAATAAGGGGAGGACTTATAAATGTTGATTTCAGGAACTGGCCATTTTCAGCATCAGATGGCAGACCTGGAGTATTGACCGGGCCGCCATCTGGCATATACATACCTCGATAGCTGGTCGCAGTTAAACCATATTTACCAATAACCCAAAAACCGCCATTCCAGCCGGTACTGCCAATCTTATTTTTAATTATATGAGCCGAGCTAGCCATTGGTATTAATCCCATCTTTAAGACCGACAATAAAGCCGTCCGGTATAAGTTTTATATCAAGATCGTCAACACTTTTAGCAAAAGGTACACCAGAGATTAAAGTACCAGCATCAGCGCCAGCTACAACAGCTGCTCTAATACCTGCACATTTGGCTATGCGGATTTTCTCATCCTTTTTGAGTTTGCAAAGCATCACTAATTTCTGTGCAACAATTTCATGCTGGCCAGCTGGTATTCCCAGCTCAATCAGTTTGGCAGTATAATCATACTTTGCCAGATCGGTATCGACATCAACAGTGCTATCGACAAGGTCAATAAGTTGCTTAACCATATCGATCTTTTTGGACACGGTAGATTTTATCGCATCATTTACCTGTGCATCGAGTTTCTCGGTCGGGGCAACTGGTATCTCAACTACAACTTCTTCTGTAAGTAACTGATCTTCAGGAGGGACTTGAACTTCATTATAACCTGGACGCATATTATTCTCACTTTCTTTTAATAGCCACTTACCACAGCTTTAACATCAGTATCATCAATAACAACATACAAACAGCGGCAACCTCGCAAATCAAAACACAGCTGGGCTATTTCATTACAGGCATTACCAATAACCCTGGCACCCCAGTGGTCATTACCATCTGAGATGATTTTAGCTGCCCATAAACCATCGATAATATCTGTTCCATCTGGTGTGTTAGCACAAAGTGCTGAACCAATTTCAATACTACCTTGAAAGACTTTCTTTAAGGAACTATTATCGCTGCGACCTGCAAAAATCTGAATATTTGCAAACTGGCCAGCTGAGCCATCAGATTTATAAAACTGCATAACCAGATCATTAATCGGATAACCCAGTTTATCGATAATATTAATTACCCCGATACTATCTGAATTGATATCAGCTATCGCCCTATCAACAATCTCAGCAGCTGAAGTAATAAGTTGCACAGACTTTAAGGTCGGGGTAGCTCGATAGCTGCCCTCATCTCTTTTTATCTTGATTATTTCATCGTTCATATTAATGCCTTATATTCAACTGTTAATAAACTCATAAATACTTTATTGTCTCGAAGCATATCTGCATCATAAATCGGGTCATTAGTAGTTTTATACCATAAGAGATTCTGGCCATCATCTAAACTGATGCCGGTAGATATAAATGAGTTACTGATTTCTTCTACCAGTTTCAATAAATTCTCAACTTCATTATCATCTGTGATTAATTTCTGGATACCAATATCAATAGAAAAGTTTCTTTCCTGTTGGCTGCGAGTTAACTGTTCAGATTCAATTGCAGTTGGGACAACAGCTACCTTAAGATTCTTTAAGTCACCCAGCTGAAATTTAGGCACCAACATCCTCTGGGCAATAAAATCAATCTCATATTCTATTATGTTTAATGCTGCAGTAACAGCATCGGCAACCTGTATTACTAAAGCTTTAGCCATTTATCGCTCCTATAACTTTCCATATCAATGATGAGATTCCGGTAATTGCTGCAGTTATCACCGATGCTTTTATCAGCCAGGTTAAACGTTCTTCCTGTTTTTTAGCTTGCTCCAGTCGATCAAGTCGAACCTGCATGCCGGGCCTGCCATTACCACGAATAGCTTCATCGAGCTTATCGAGTTTATGATGTAAACTACGGAATTCATCTTTACATACCTTTTCATATTGATCTTCACATTTCATATTGATTAGGCATTAGACCATAGGCTATAGGCTATAGGCTATAGGGTTAAATTACTTGGCCCCTAATGCCTATCGCCTCTAGCCTATTGCCTATAACTCCTTTGTATGTATGCGATAGGTTTTTCGATTAGGACCGGTCCATTGCCAGCATCCCTGAGAAGATAAGTTCATAACTCCGAATATCTGGCCATTAACGATTATCTGATCTCCCACCTGAGGTTCAAAACCCAGCAGGCTTACATCAATTAAAAAGTCCCAGATAAAAGCACCCAGACTAAAACCATATTCATCGCTGAGTTCATAATCGGTTTTACCAAAAACTGCCGGGATATTTTTAATATCGTCACTGCGTCGATATTGAACTTCGCTGGAGCAGAAATCATTTAACTTCTGCTCCAGCCAGTTAAGTCCATTATTTAACATATTTTCACTTTGCCATGTCATTGTGACAAGCGAACCCTCACTGTGATGTCAGCATCAATAGCTGAATTGACAACTTTACCGATATATTTATTGGCCCCGGTTTCATCATCAGTTTTAGCCTTACCATCAGCGCTATCCCAATAAACCATCGCACCAGCTGCAATAGCAGTTGATGCCCCGACAGCTTTAGGTAAATCAAAAACACCAGCTACGGTTAAGGCTCCCAGCTGATCAGCTGGGATATCAATTGCTGCGATACCAATTAGGTCGCCTAATACAATTACATCACCGGCAGTAACAGCTGAGCTGGGAGTATAGTCAATTGATTTACCTTCATGAACAAATTTTGCCATTTTGCTTAATCCTTTCAGTCATATGCAGGCTAGAGGCTAGAGGCTTTAGGAAAACCAAAACCTATACCCAATGCCTAAGTTAAAACTTGATTAATTATTATTTACTGTTAAAATTAAATTATGAGAGACCATACGAAACTTAGAGCGTTTGAATTAGCAGACAATCTTGCCCTGGCTATTTACCAGGTAACATCATCATTTCCCAATAATGAGATGTTTGGGCTAACCAGCCAACTGCGAAGAGCTGCTGTTTCTATTGCATCCAATATAGTTGAAGGTTCAGCTAGAAACTCAATGGCTGAATATATCAAATTCCTTAACATTGCCTATGGTTCAGCTAAAGAAGTTGAATATCAGATTTCACTTGCATACAGATTACACTATATTGAAGAAGCTAATTACAAAACTCTCAAAGAACAATGTATAGAAACATCCAAGGTCCTAAATGCACTACTTAGATCTTTAAGATCAATATCCTAAAGCCTATCGCCTATCGCCTATCGCCTATCGCCTCTAGCCTAATCTCACGCCAGACCTTTAAACATTGCAGCCCCGCGGAAATCCTGTTCCCGAACCCCAAAATCAATATAGCCGCGGAACTGGATGCCCAGAGTATTGAAGTCGGCATCGGTTTTTTCAACTGTTGGCCGGTCAACACCATTTAAGAATGCAACTTCAATAGCTGGTATCCGGTTAGGATCAGCAAAAAGATACCAGGCCTTGGAACTGGCATTAGCAAAAGATGCATTATTAAGATATGCACTGGAGACCACATCGAACTTACCGACATGAGGATTACTCTGAGGTTTTGCCTTATTAGCGGTGGTCGTTTCATTGAGGTTCAGGGATGTCATTAACTGTTGGGCAATAACCTTCAAGGCAATTGGTACAAGCATAATCCGCGGTGCAATACCCAGTGGTTTACCATTAGGCTTAGTCTGTTCATGGAAGAGCACTTCAGCTGCAGTTAAAGCATCGACACTTAAAGCCGTTTCAGCTCCAGCTAGATAATTCTTATGATCAGCTGAGAAAAATGCATTGGGATTCGATAACAATAGCCCCCAGACCGCATCGGCGATAGCTTCAGCTGCTCCCATACCGATCTGGCGGGGGATATCGGTAAAGGCACCTAAATCATCATTGATAATCATCTGACGAGTCAGAGCGAACATGATACCATGGGTATCTGCTTTCTGGCCAAACTGCATTTCATCGACTTTGCCATGTTTCAGTTCGCCATCTGGTCCAACTTTTTCAAAGGTGAAGTTGCCGGTCATACGATAGCGGCTATGTTCTTTGAAATCATTGACACTGGCTATTTTACTTATCTGTCGCCAGGAATCTTCGATATAGTTATAACCTTCCAGCAGCATTTTATTGGCGATATTCAATAAAATACCCGGTAGAGTCGTAGTGCTAAAGGCCGCCTGCAGCCAACCGGAGGCATCACGACGATAACGCGGAAAATAATTGGCACCGGAAACTTTTTCACAGAATTCCTGGATACCGATACCACGCAATTTCTCGGCAGCTTCCAGAACCGGGTTTTCATATAGAGCTGATAAACGATTATCACTTACACCACCGGCCATCAGGGCCGTTGCTTCAAAAATAGCAGGTTCAGTGATTTGTTTGGAGACATGAACCGCCGGGGCCGCTGGCCGCGATGCCCGCAAGACTTCCAGTTCACATTGAGTTATATCCCAGCCATCTTCAATGGCCTTAGCTTCAATTTCATTGTGTTTGCCATCACAGACTTTCTGGATCGCAGCGATACGGCGGGTTTCATCTGCGAGTTTCTTACGTACATCCAGAACCACATCAAAATCATCTGCTGCCTGGACAGATGCTATCTGAGCTGGCGGTTCTGTCAATACACCTTCAGCTGCCAGCGATGGTTGGGGGTTTATAACTTCTGTCTTTTTAGCTGCAACTTTTGCACTGGTATTTGAATCTGCACCATTATCCACGAAACTGATCTCCTTAAGAATTGATTTACGAACTACATATAAAGGTCCAGCAAAGCTTTTGCCATTGACTGTAACTTCATTACCATTGGGAATAAACTCGGCATCAATAATCGATGCCCCGATACTTGCCTGCCAGGGAAAACCATTTTTACCACTTTTTACCACATCGCGAGCCCAGCTGGTATCACGACTAACTAAACCGTCAGCTTTTATCTGGCCATCCTGGATAATAACCCTATCGGTGTGACCGACACCCTGGGTGGGTTTATGGTCCAGCCGAATAGGAATACTCTGGCTGGCTATTTCAAGACCATCTAAGTCAACTACCACCGGATGGGCAAAACCGCTGATATTCATTTTACCACCGGTATAGGCAGTCATTGAAAATTTAGGTACTGATTTACTATCAGAGCCTGCCTCAATATTCAGCGGGCAGTTAAACATTAACATTTTAAGGCTAGAGGCCAGAGGCATTAGGCCAGAGGACTCGTTCTTTTTTGTTTGCATATCCAAATTAATTCTCCTAATAAAAATAATTCCTAAAGCCTAATGCCTATCGCCTAATATCTAGTGCTCAAGACCTAATTCTGTCATTAACTGTTTTTCTTTGGCCCGCTGATTTAATTCAGTTTCCCAGTCTTTACCCTGCCGACCATACTCATAGGCTAAAGTTGTGGTATTAGATGAAAGTCTTAGCTGCTGGGCTTTAGCTTCCTTGGCCGGGTCAACATGTTCATTGCCATCGAAAAACCACTGATGCGGTAAATTCGATAATGTCCGCAATAATGAAAACTCGCTCGAGAGCATCGCTTCATTAAGCCAGGCTTGTAATATTTTATCTAAAACCACTGTCGCTAAATCCATCTGCTCGACTCGGATAGCTTTAAAGTATAATTGATGGTCCAACCGTCCGCTGGCATAGTTATAGCCCGATGAATTACAGGCCGCGATATTATAAGGCAGGTTCAGACAGCGAGCGATTTCATTTAATATCTCTCTTTTGAACTCGGCATAACTGGTAGCAGGCTGCTCTGCTTTTATCTGACCGAGCTTCCAGCCATCAGGAAGAACCGTTGCCATACGTTTTTCCAATTCGATGATATCCATCGGTTCAACACCCGCGGCTTCACCATTAGCAGGTGAATCGGTAAATAATACCGCTGCAAAATCTGCTGCCGTCTCAGCCGCTGATAGAACCGCCAGAGTATATCTTCGTAGTTGTGCAAATAACGGTAATGCTGCAGTAATTTCCGGTATCCCTCGATGCTGGCCGGGACGATCAACTCTAAACCAGTGCACCATCGAATCGGCATCGACAATATCATAATTATTAACAAATAATCCACTGTCACCTGGATGAGAGCTTAAAACTGAATATCTTGCTGGATTCCCAAAACGGTCAAGTTCTATCCCATCAATATTATTATTCATAGCCAATCGATAATCAGCTGTAGTTATCCGATCTGCTTCAACTAATGCCAGATCTAATTTCACCGCTCCGGTAATTGCACTATTAACGGTTAATACCCCAAACCCTTCTCCATCGGTAGTTTTTGCCATTCGTAAGGTTCTAAGCTTAGCTGCCAGTGATATTGACCTGGACCAGTCCATAAAGGCAGTTTCAACTTTACGATTGAAAACTGCATCTTTGGTTAATACCTGCAATCGCGGGCCAGTTCCGATACAGTCATTAGCTAAGGTAAGCACAATTCCTTTAGCATATGAATTATTAGCTACTTCATAACGACTGCGGGAAATCAGTTTCCTTCTGATATCACAACTATTGGCACTATCAGCTGATAGCGAATCAGCCATTGCCCAGTGCCGGGCATTATCAGCGGTGGTCTGGGCGGCATCATAACGGGCTTTTAATTTCTGGCCAGGGGCCTTAGAATTTAGGCCAGAGGCCTTAGAATTTAGGCCAGAGGCCTGAGGCTTTAGGCTAGAGGTTTGGGATTTGATATCCAAATCTTTTTTTCGGGTAAATAATTTTATTTTCATCTAATCCTCAAATACCAACTATAATTTCCTATCGCCTAATGCCTATCGCCTAATACCTAACCCGTCCCGCCCGGCGAGATTTTCAATAACTTTATTCCCAGCCCTTTACCTGCCACTGCTTTTTTCGATGCCAGATGTTTATCCGCTGCAATCTGGTCAGTTAAACTATGCTGCTCAACTGACCCGGCATCTCCTGAAGCCTTACGAGGACCAGAGGCATTGTCTTTGATAGATTCTTCAATTTCAGTATCCATTTATTACTCCTGTTAATTTAATACAATCACCAATGTATCTGTGATATCTATTGTTAACTCACCAAAACGGTGAGGTGTCAGAATTTTTACCATTTTTTTTTACTTTTTTTGAAAAAACACTCAAAAAGCCATATTTTTTTGTTTTTCAAAGCTGATTATTTATTACACTCTCTATCTATTACTTCTGCGCTTGGGGGGTAAATCTGGCGAAAGAAAATTAATATTTTCTCATTTTTTCTCAAAACAACATAATTATTAATCTTCTCCCATTAAAAAAACATTTTTCATACCTTCTATATTTGCAAAAAACAGGTGGGCTGTTGCGAAATTCTCAAATATTTTTCATTTTTTGTAAATCTGACAATTTTATTCGCCTGGCAGGTGCTGTAGATTTAATAGCCAGTTCCGCTAAATTAGCTCCGGCAATGGAAGCAGCTACCGAAGCTCCGACCAGGCAGTCAAACCAGTGATTATCAGGTCGATTAGCTTTTAACTTCCACTCATCAACCTGTCTTTCACGAGCGATGGTCTTAATGCGATATTCTGCGGTCAGTTGCTCTGCCAGTAGAATATGCTGTTTTTCATCTCTGCCATAAAGTGATAAACAGCCCGGGTCACCCATCGCAACTGCTAATCTGCCATGGACAAAACTCTTCCAGTAATTGGTGTCGATTAGAACATGCCTGACCGCTCGTTTACCGGCGGTATTTGGGATTCGCCAGTGTAAGCCTACCCTATCGCCCTTCTTGCGTTTATATTCGCTAAATGGCATCGAGGATGCCCCGACGTATTTGCCATGAGATGGCAGAATGATTCCGGCATATTGGCTCTGGCGACAATACTGATAAACCACATCGGTAGATTGACCCCAGTTGGCATCAACTAAACAGCGGTCAATTTTCATTTCAATTCCATCTTCTCTTCGATAACAGCGCCCCAGCTTTTCTGTGCAGAGTTTTTCCAGGCCATTATAAATTGCACCTTCCAGACCTGCATTGGGTTTTGCTGCCATTAAAGTATTGCGGATATCACGCAAGGTAAAAAACTTTCGCTTCTGGTCTGGCCAGGTGCCATAATCGATGATATAACCGCTAAAATTATCTTCCCAGCCGCATATCATCCAGAATAATGCCTTCTGCTGGACATCAATGAACATAGTGATATAGCTGCAGCCAATTGGCAGGATTAATTTATCATAGCCATTATACTTGGCGATGATCTGCTCAACGGTTAACATCTCCTCACCTTGGGATTCTACAATAGGCTCATTTTGATATTCAGCGAAAAATGCAGCTTCATCTCTAAGCCTTAAGTTCATCGCATGCTGAATAGCTGATAGTTCATCTTCATTGAATCTCTGGTCCCAGGCAATAATCGAACCGATATCCATCTCCTGACGATTCTCGCGATAGAATTCAGTAGCTTCACTTCCATCGCCATCATTACGAAATGAATCTCCTCGGATTTGCCCATATGTGGCCCAGAGCTTCTCATTAGCTGGAAAAGTATAAACCATCTTGGTTCTCTCGCCCTGCCATTCAGGATGTTTGTCCCGGTCTAAAATATTATCAGCCATATCCTCTGGCCGAATAACCGTACAGGCCATCAGACCGGAGATTTTCTTGCCAGGTCCTGCCATCCCCAATACATCGCCAGCTAAAATCGCTTCTCTTCTTTGTGACTGAGATGGTGACCATGCCGATTCGGTGGTCTGAGGATCATCTACCATTACCAGCTGGGGACGGACAACTTTGCCATCAGGTCTTGCATGGTTTTGCCCGCGGATATCTGAACCTTTCATGCCGCTGCAGGAAATTACCACACCGGAAGATTTTGAGCCATCGATAGTTGGCAATACCAGCTTATCTGCAGCCCATTCGATTCTGGTTGCAATACCATTGTGCTTTTGGCCCTTCTGGCGATTAGTGATTCTCTCTAAGGCCCTGATCGGATAAGTTACTTCAGGAAAATCTTCATGTAATAACTCATTAGTCTCCAGCCAGACCTTGATATTTTCTAGCAGATCCTTGGCCCGGTCCCCAGATGCTGCGATCAGACAAACGAATTCTGTAGCACCAGATAATGCCGCCCATAAACATGCCATTTGCATTAACACAGTTTTTCCTGATCCGCGAGGCATCGCCAAAGCAAACAGACCTCCGGATAAAACAGCTTTTTGAATCTTATCAATTACCTTGAGATGATCGGCAGACCAGCCCAGATAAAATACTTCAGCGAAATATACCTCACAGAAATACTTAAATTCAGCAATAGCCTTAGCCTTCCGCTCAGGATCGATAACAGCTGGAATATCTCCGATTTCCTGACCGGATTTAGCTAATTCGGCATTACGCTTTCTAGCTGCTTCTTTGAGAGCTTCATAGCCGCCGGTTTCTTTAGCGGGTTTGAGGTATTCGCTGGTGAGCCACCCGGCATACTTGAAAAGATTAATAGTGCGGGTGTCACCGATAGTATAACCTGCCCGATTGCGTTGACGTCTGAGCGTTCTTTCGCTGATGACTTCACCAAAACCAGCTGAATTTAATAGCCTGGTCAGCTCGGTTGGTTTTAACTTAATGGGATTAATTGCCACTTACCACCTCCTTAGCCAGATATGCAGTAAAATCAATCAAACTGATAGTGCCATCAGCCTTGACAATGTCTGCAATTTCGGCGATTTCTCTGACAATCTCAGCGGTAATTTTAGTATTTACCGAGCCAGATATTAACTTAGCGATCTGCTCTGCTGTTAAGGTGGTGATTTTCACGGGTGACTTTGACAATAGTTTCTCCTTGAGACTGAATTATTTGGATATTTTTCGTAGAAACTGTCACAAAATGACAGTTTCTATAAAGTTTACTGGACATTATGACGAAAATATGATATATTTAATATTAACTGTCACATAATGACAGTTTCTGTTAAAAATAACGTTAGAGATTAATAATGAATAAACTGACTCAAATTTTTTATGAGAAAGCCCCTTTTGGGCTGTTCTCTTCTAATGACACCGCTGTGCTGTTACCTGGCAGTGACAATTCTCGTCAGGGTCTAGTTAAACGCGCTCTTGCCAATGATGAAATTATTAAAATTCGTCGTGGCCTTTATTGCCTGAACCGCAAATTCCAACAAAAGCCAGTTAACACCTTTGCAATCGCCCAGCATGTCTATGGCCCCAGCTATATCAGCCTGGAATCAGCTTTAAATTATCATGGCTGGATCCCTGAAGCAGTTTATGCCTGCACCAATGCAAGTTTAAAAAATTCCAAGGAATTTAATACCCCATTGGGATTGTTCAGCTATAAACGAGTCCCTCAGAAAATTCTATATGCCGGAGTCGATCGCATTAAAGATTCCAATGGCAATATCTTCTTAATGGCAACAGCTCTTAAAGCCTTAGCTGATTATATTTATATTCACAAGCTGGATTGGCTTGGGACCAAACCTGCAATTAAGAGCCTGCGTGTCGAACCGGACGAATTCGAAAAACTCAGTAGCGAAGATTTCGATGAAATCTCCAATAATTATCGCAGTCAGCGAGTTCTGGATTTTCTTAAAAGCCTGCAAAAGGAATTAAAACTATGAGTATCAAGCTGATTCAAGACAGACTAAATTCTTATAACTGTAAATCTGAAATCGAAGAACAGCAAGCTATTCGTGAAATCACTCAGGAAGTAACATTAGCTGCACTGGGTCGCACTGACTTCTTCAAACATGCCGCTTTTCAAGGTGGAACCTGCCTGCGAATCTTTTATGGCCTTAATCGATTCTCTGAGGATATGGATTTTATCCTGCATACCCCTGATAATAGTTTTGAACTCAAAACTCACCTGGATGCATTAACCGAGGAACTTAACAACTATGGCTATCAGATAAAAATCAATGATCGCTCTAAAGTCGATTCTATTGTTAAAAAAGCTTTCTTAAAAGATGATTCACTTGGCAAAGTCATTCAGCTCAACTACAGCGGGAAAACCGGACCTCTGCGTAAAATACAGATCAAACTTGAAGTTGACACTAATCCTCCTGCTGGCGGAAAAACTGAGTTATCTATCCTTGATTTTCCATTTATCTCCTCGGTTACCACTCAGGATAAACCAACGCTTTTTGCCGGTAAAATTCATGCTCTTTTATGTAGAGAATACATCAAGGGCAGAGACTGGTATGATTTTCTCTGGTATACCAGTCGATACCCCCAGGTCAATTATGACTTTCTGTCATCAGCACTTAATCAGCTGGGCCCATGGAAAAATCAGTCAATTCAGGCAGGCCTTAGCTGGCTAACCCAGCAGCTTAAACAGAGAATCATGTCACTGGATTTCAAAGCCACAGTCCAAGATGTCCGCCGTTTTATTCGCTTAAATGAATTAAGGTCGCTTGATCTTTGGAGCCAGGAACTTTTTCTTAGCCAACTGAGCAAACTTCAATAGCCATTCAAACTAAAGCCTTGCATTTACAGCATCTTTACGCGCCTTTCTAATTGGAATCCATGTTTATATATCAACTTTTTTATGGCTATCCACATATCTTCTCATCTTTTTTCCACATATCATAAATTAATGTAAATTACTGCAATATAATGACTTATGTAACTTGCTATTGTTAATTTATATGGTAATATACAAGTGTAATTAAAGCATAAACCCTTGATAATAAAGGACTTAAACATGACTAAGCAAGATTTGAACAACCAGCACCAAAACCTGAAAGCAGACATTGCCAACCTGAAGGGCTTTATCAGCTGCGAGCTGGAAGTCCACGGCAAAGATGCCAGACTGAACTGGGGCCATATAGGCGACTTAAACCAGATCAAAGAAAAAATGCTTGAAACCTTAGCGGCCCTTATGGGAACCGAACCAGATGCGATACGCGATGAAATCAATACAACCCTCCAGGAAACCAGGAATTAAAACCATGACTAACAAAACAACAAAAAAACCAGACAAAAAAGCCAAAACCCTTCTGGCTATCGCTCAAGAATGGCTGAACCTTGAAACTCTTGAAACCCGTAAATGCGGCGAAGATTTTCAGGAACAAGCAATATGGTGCATCAAGGCCGCCCTGGAAGCTGCTTATGAAGCAGGCAGAAACAGCGATAAATAATACCGAAAGGAAACCAGCATGAATATTTCCGAAATCAATCTAATAAAAGAAAACAAAGGCGGCGACCCAACAAAAACCGCAACCATCACCCGCAAACACGGCGATGAATATATCAAGGTTGTAATGATAGATGGCGACAATGTATTGACACACCATGTATTGCCAGACTGTCAAGAAGATGTATTCTCGATGGCTGGCTGTCTGCAATACTACCTTGATGGCTACGAAGGCACCAACTCAGAAATTCATGACTACTATCGCATTCTCGAAAACTTTATGGACTAACTCGGTAAGGACCGAGAGCCAAATCTTTTAATAATTTCAGTACAAACTAAACCTTTGGCTTTCATCAAACCACATTTTTTGAACAACTGCAGAAAGGACAATACCATGCAAGAATCAGAAATCAAAATCGGCTATCATTACAAATGTAAAGTCACTAATGCATTAGTCACAATTCAAATTACCGCCAAACATCATCAAGAAGGCTGGCATGCAATTAACCTAAGCACCCACAAAAAAATCCATATCAAATCTGCCCAAAGATTAATCAAACCAGTTAACAGCCTCAATGAACTCGAAGATGAAATCAACGAGAAAAAAGCTCAACGCCAGCAACAAGCTATAGAGACTGTCAAGGCCAACACCGTAACCGAAACCAAAGACCCAGACAGCGGCCAACCTGAACCAAACAAGGCCCAGGCTAAACCTCTGTCACTTATAAACGCTGCTGCCAAGATACTTAACAATTGCAATAGCCCACTATCATGCAGGGACATTATCGCCAAAGCCATAGAGTTAAATCTCTGGCAGCCCAAATCCGGTAAAACTCCAGCTAATACCCTTCATTCCGCAATCAATAAAGAAATCAAAACCAAAGGTGATAGCTCATGCTTTGAGAAAGCTGACCGAGGCCAATTCATTCTATCAAAAAAACATAAACCTTTGAGATACAAAGACTTATACTAAATAGGATACATAATTGTAAATAATATTGCATTGTACTAATAAAGTATGTATAATGTATTGACGATGTTACACTGAAAGGCAATATTATGATTAAAACATTAACAAAACACGGTAACAGCTATGCTCTTGTCATAGATAAAGCTATTATGGAGCTATTAAACATCAAACCAGACAGCCCTTTACTGCTCTCTACTGAAGATGGCAAATCTCTTCTGGTTCGTCCAGTTGAAACTGCTCGCCAACAGAAATTCCAGGATGCAATGGAAGATACCCTGGCAACTTATGATAAAGCTTTTGAAGAACTGGCAAAATAAATGCCCCATATTCATTTTTTAGAAATCGAAGATATTTTGCAAATTCATCAGCGGCTTACCCAAGCCCATGGCGGCGGCATAACTATTCGTGATACCAATCTGTTACTGTCAGCTATTGCCATACCTCAAACTTCATTTGATGGTAAATATGTTCATAGCGATATTTTTCAGATGGCTGCTGCATACATGTTTCATCTGGTACAAAATCATCCTTTCGTTGATGGTAACAAACGAGTAGGTGCCGCTGCTGCTATCATTTTTCTCAAATTGAATGACATCGAATTCAAAATCGACAATAATACCTTAGTCCAATTCACATTAGCCGTTGCCAAAGGCGAAAAAGACAAGCAAGCTATTGCTGAATTCTTCAAACGACATTGCTCGGGAATTTAGCTTCTATCAGTTTTGCCTTCTTACCAGTGTGGTTTTGCCATCTGGAAATTATCACATCACAATAAGCTGGTGACAATTCCATTAGGTAAGCTTTTCTGCTTAATCGCTCAGCTGCAATCATCGTTGTGCCGCTACCGCCAAAGCTGTCCAGAACAATATCACCGGGCTTAGATGAATTCTTCATCTGATATTCAAATAGGTTCACCGGCTTCATGGTCGGATGTTCAGTGCTTCTGCTTGGCCGATCAAATTCCAGAATAGTCGTCTGTTTGCGATCTGCATACCAGCTATGAGCACCACCGACTTTCCAGCCATACAGACAAGGTTCATGCGCCCAGTGATAATCTTGTCTGCCCATCACCATGGAGTTTTTCACCCAGACCAGGCACTGACGGATTTGAAGCTGGGCATCCTGACATGCAGCTCTAAAATTAAAACCTTCACTGTCTGCATGCCAGATATAAAACCCAGCTCCTTCATGCATAAAACAATTAGCAACTCCAAAAGCTGATGCCAGAAATTCTCTGAACTGCACATCTTCCATAGCATCATTTTCGATGGTAAGTTTATCAGCAGTTTTACCTTCATAGGCGACATTGTAAGGTGGATCAGTCAACAGCAGGTTGGCCCTGTCATCTCCCAACAAAGCTTCCATAGCATCAGGGTCAGTTGCATCACCGCAATACAGACGATGCTGACCTAATTGCCATAGCTCACCAGGCTTCACCAGCGGCTCGTCAGAGGCCCCGGGGACCTCGTCTGGATCAGTGAGCCCTTCAGTTGCTTCATCACCTAAAATCAGCAATAATTCTTTTTCATCAAAAGCCAGCAATTCCATATCAAAACCACATTCGGTAAGCTCGGCTAATTCAATAGCTAAAATTTCATAATCCCAGTCAGCGATTTCTGCGGTTTTATTATCTGCGATGCGAAAGGCCTTGATCTGCTCTGGGGTTAAATCCGTCGCAATATGGACCGGGACTTTTGTAAGGCCTAACTGTTTAGCTGCCTTTAGCCTGGTGTGGCCACAGATAATAACACTGTCAGCATCAATAACAATCGGTTGACGAAATCCAAATTCCTGCAATGATTTTGCCACTGCCTCCACCGCAGCATCATTGACCCGGGGATTATTTTCATAGGGGGTGATAGTATCAATATCAACAATTTTCACTTCAAACTTTTTAATCATATATTTCTCCAAAATTAGTTATTTAAAAAACCGGACACGCTAAACAAACTGTATGCAATAACGTGCCCGTTTCCCATGGCCTAAAACGGACGTTTTCGTAGGGAGGACCCGTTGTTTTTACGAATACGTCACCGCACATAGTGTGGCGTTACGTTTTCGTAATTATTATATAGTAGATGCATTGCTTTATGCAAAACATTCCACAATTTCGCTGCTACAAAAATCGCGATGCGAACTTACCACACCAATGGCCAGTAGCTACAATAGGCCATTGCCCACATTCTCTAAATTCTTTGCACTTCACCAACTTGACCATTTGCCCCAGCACAGGTGGTTCAATTCTGCATTAGCCAACATCTGCATCATCATAATCTTTCAGAGCTTCCTTTTTAGCCCAGCTCGAACAGCCAAACTCGCCCGGCGAAAAAAATTGACAATTAAAACAACATACTTCTTTCATTTACTTATCCTCTCGTAATAAAATTCTTATTCCCACCGTCGCGATTCCTTACTTTTCCAGGGGTAATCGCGGGGGTGGTCAAACCACCCCGCATTACCCCTGTAAGGGGTAGGTGGTTTCATTTTCACTTTATTTTCAACTTAAAAATCGCATAAAGCATTACATAACAAGCACTTACGCAAAATACCCTCATGAAACTGAGACCACGTTTTTGACCCTGGTTTGGGCTTTTCAGTTTCATTTCAGTTTCAATAATCATATCTCCTTGTTAAATAGGCACTTATGACTTTTAGTTTTGAAACTAGTTTCAACAAAACGTGAAACTAGTTTCAAATTTTCAATTTCCAGTTTCATGATAGTTTCATCCTATTCAGCTAGTAATCACCTTGCAGTTTACGTCGAATTTGACCGACATATTGACTGGTCGAATCAATTTGCTCAGCTATAGTTTGGTCATTAGCATTGAGATCCTTAGTCAAAATTGCAGCTGCTAATTGACCTTTTCCACCTTTGAATTCACCTCGAACTTTGACATATTTTGTCTTTGATCCGAACTTAAATTCTATCAGCTTGCCATTATCAATTGCCTCCTGAACCATCTCTTTGGCCTTACGCCGAGATATGTCATGCTGCCTTTTAGCTTCATGATTTATCAGACTTTGAGTACATGGATCATGTATCGAAACACAGCTTTCAACGAACTCATCAAGTGATACATCCCGCTTGGGAGCATCAGTTTTCATCGCTCCCAAAAGAGCTGAAACATCGACATCATCGTTGCGAGAAAAGATCGGCCACTGCCACGACAGTGCTATCGGCTCAACTGGAGCCCAGCTTCTAACTGCTGCATCCATAACGACAGTGTCGGCCTGCTCATGTGGCCTTAATACCAGATGGGTATCAGTAGCTCTTGACTGACTTCCAGCACCAGCTCCGACATCGGTAACAGATTTATTTGCTTGATTACCTTTACTGGAATGATGGATTAAGATAAACCCGCAATCCAAATGAGCAGCATAGCGGTCAATATTATTGTATAGATTGGCAATTGCAGCATTATCATTTTCATCTGTGCCAACAGGCAATGTTCGATAGAAAGCATCGATAATGACAAGCTTAAATTCACCGGGCTGATAGACTGCAAATAACTTGCCAAGGTCATTAAGATTAGCCAGCTTACCTCTTAATGATACCGTAGTCATTTTCCTTTCGCATAAGCTTTTATCAATATCCATAGCCTTGGCAACCTGGCCATAACGCCAGGTACTGGTATTTTCATGGAGTTCATTATCGATATGTAAAACATTACCTTGTTCTACATTAAAGCCCATCCAGTCTCTGCCACTGATAATTGATAATGCCAAAGATGATGCCAGCCATGATTTACCAACTTTAGGTGATGCGATTATATTCATAGTTTCACCTTCACGTAACAGCCCATAGATAATTGGCTTATTAAGACCAGTAAACTCGGCATTACGCTGTGCCCAGGTTTTAGGCTTAAAACGATTTAGGATTTCTCTTTTCTGCTCTGGTGTATATACCAGCCAGTCATCCGGGTCATCAGGAAATATCTTATCTGATTTTTTTGATTTCTGGTTAATGATGCCAGAGATATCCACATTATCATTATTAACTTCTAAGCTATCACCATAACCTTCCTTAGCCAGCTGTGCTGCCGCTTGGGAAAGATCACCATTACATTCCAATATTGCATAAGTCATAAAAGGTGAATATGATTTATTAGATTCAAAGGGATCTGCATTACTGCTGAATACATAAAATACATTATCTGCTATCCTTAAATCAGCGGACCAGCCTTTAGGCTTACCGGGCCTTCGCCAACGTTGATTGATGCCATAAGTAGCTACATATACCCAACCATGATCTCGCAATATCCCAGCAATATCGCCACGCTTATTAAAATCATCGCCCGGGCGAAAAGATGAATCTGTGATAACTGAAGGTGCAGGACTGAGAACTGTTTCAGTTTCATATTCATTTAATGCCTCAGCTGCTTCCAGCAGCTGCTCTCGCTGTTTACTGGTCAATACAGCTATATTATCAAATCTCCCCTGCATCAGCTCATAGCCGCCGGTAGGAGCACATAGAAACAGTCCTCCTTCACCGCGGGTCTCAATTAAGGTCTGCACTTTATTATCAGCTCTGCGTTGAGCCAGTTTCATATTGCCATCAATTGCATCTTCACAGCGATAGACAACATGATAGCCGCCAGATGGTGTACTCTCAATTACCAGCTGTCTGGCCAGCTCTTTGGGGATTAGCTGAATCCAGGTATCAAACAGCTCACCGCCATTATCGAAATCAATAATCTCAAGATTGCCGCTGACTTTGCCAGTGATAATGCAAATGCCATCTTGACTATTACTAAACCAGGCATCAATTTCATTTGCTGTCGGTAGAGATTGCTGATACTTTTTCCAGCTGCCAATTGCAGGCCGTTTTTCACTGCGTTTAGCTGGCAGGACAGCTAAACTGGCCCGGAGATATAATTTTGCTATTTCGTCCAAACTTAAAACTCCTGATATATTGTTTGCAAAATGCTAGTTTATATGTTATAATGTACTTATAGAATGTAGAGCTAAGAGGGACCTACAGTTTCGAAACCTGTTGGCACATCTTAGCTATTGGGCTTGCTTTGTTTTGTTAATCATAAACAGTTTTGTTTTGACCCTAATAAATATAGGAGGCTTGCCCATGAATGAGTTAATAATTGTTATCACAGTTTTTGCGTCAACATTTGTTATTGATGTTTTTAAAGGCATTTTGGCTAATTTTGCTACTGCATTGGTGCATGTCCCTTTAGCTCTGCATTCTAATCTTTAAAAAGGTATACCATCTTCAGGCCAGTTATATTCAGACATCATATCAGTTTCTCTTTCCTGACAATTTTCAATTACTTCATGCTTATCGCCTAATACACAGTCAACGATTTTGTCATATTTATCACCGGCGGTAGTCCTGATTGTAATCTGTGAAGTTGGAGCCAATACCCCGGCATTAGCCAGGTCAATAGCTTCATTTATCGTATCAGGTACAGGCATATCACTTCTGGCCTTCCACCAATTTTCTGCTTTAGTTCGGGCATAGCCGCTATGTTCAAAGCATATCCATTCTGATTGCCAGTGCTTCCAGCCTATTTGATATTGAACTCGCATAGTTGGCTTAGTATCTGCTGTAGCATTTCTTTTCATGTGAAAATGATAAGCAATATCTTTCACATCATATTGGGTATCTTCATATTGACCAGAAAGCACTCCAGCAGACGCTGCCGAACTGTCATGAGAGTTTTTTTGTGATGCCGGAAACTCATAATCACACTCTGGACATTTAGAATAACCTGCATGGATTAATGCCTGACAATCTGGACACTCTTTAGCAGGTGCACTACCTGAACCTGAACTTCTGTTTTTGATCTGCAGAGCATCAACCGGGCCATGTCGAATTATATTACCACCGAAATCCAGAATTAAACAATCATCCTTGGATTCATGTAATCGAAAACCCCGCCCTAACATCTGAACATAAAGTCCAGGAGAGTTCGTTGGCCGCAATAAAACCACACAGTCAATATTAGGGGCATCAAAACCTGTGGTTAATACATTGACATTAACCAGATATTTAAGTGGCCCTTCAGGTTCACTAAAGAAATCCTTCTGGATTGATTCACCCTTAAATCTTGCCAATATCTCTGCACGATCAATTGCTGAGGTTTCACCGGTAACTAATCCGATATCCAATCCGGTTTTATTCTTTAAGGTTTTTTGAATATGGGTTGCATGTTTAACGCTGGCAGCAAAGATCAATACGCTATTGCGGTCTATTGTCTGTTCGATAATTTCTCTACAGGCAGAATCTACCAGCATATTATCATCCATTAACTGTTCAACTTCGCTGGCAATAAATTCACCGCCACGAATATGTAAACCTGAAGTATCAGCCTTGCGTTTACCTGCTTTACTTTTTAAGGGGCAAAGATATCCCTGGCTGATTAATTCCTTAACCCCAATTTCAAAGCATACTTCATTTAAGATATTTTCTTCACTGCAGATCATTCCACCTTTAAGTCTAAATGGTGTCGCAGTTAATCCTATGACTCTGACATCGGGGTTGACAGCTTTCATATCAGTTAAAAACTGCTGATACATCGTTTCGCTATCAGGATTCAGCAAATGTGATTCATCTATAATGATCAATTCAAAATGACCCAGCTCACAAGCTCGCTTATAAACCGATTGAATACCTGCGACAATTACAGGCTTATCGGTATCACGGCTATTTAATCCTGCCGAATAAATACCAGTCAATTTATTGTCGAGGTAATAACTAATCTTTTCAGCATTCTGTTCAATCAGTTCCTTGACATGGGTAAGCACCAATACCCGCCCATTCCATAGCGTAACTGCATCGGCACATATTTGAGCTAACACATGGCTCTTACCTGCCGCTGTAGGTAGCACAATACAGGGATTTCCATCATTATTTCGCAGATAGTCATAAACTGCATCAATAGCCTGTTGTTGGTATTTCCTTAATTTCATCATTTACCATGTCACACAAGTAGTTAATATTGCAGCGGCCAGCCAGTAAACCACCATCCTCCAGTTGTGCGACGGCAGATAACCCACCGCCGCACAAATATCCAGAACAATAAGAATTGTTGGAAATAATTTCTCAAACTTCATTAGCGCCCCTGTCTTTCTTCTGGCAGAGGGAATAGTTCCTTAGTCGCAGTCATAAGTTTTTTAAGAGATTCACCTCTGATAAAAGCCTTTAAGGCTCGCTGAGTCTTGCCATATTTCTCGCGTCTGAGAGCTGAAGAAGATCCCGTGCTAGTCATTAAAAACTGTCTTAGCAAGACCATCACTCTGGCCGAAGGATTATTACCAGTTATAATGCCGCTGGTAAGAATCTTACAAAATTGCGATAACTTATCAATATCAACGCTATACCATGCCCGGGCAATAACAGCTCTTGTAGTTGCATTACAAATACCAGGACAACTGCAGCTGGATAAATGCTTTACTGAAAAATCTATCGCCTGACGATGCTGATTGAGCTCTTTGGAAGTTTCCTGGGCGGTAAGGCCTGGGCCCACCGAGTAGCCGCCCAAAATCGCACGAAGTGTTGATAAATGACGTTTGTCAATGAAGCCATCTTCATTACTGAGCTTGAGGATATCAACGACAGACCTTGGCTTACCACAGTCAATTGCCATTAAGGCATTAGTAGGAACATTAAAGGTAACTGCCATTTCTATATCCTTGCCCGATTTCATCACAGCATACAAACGATGCTGGCCATCTAAAAGCACGCCATGGGGATCGAAGGCAATCGCTTCATGAGTAAGCTTCCATTTACCATTAGTCATATCACGGGCAAGTTTATTGATATGACCTTGAGATAAGCTGCGATTGTTAGAGTTCGCATTTTCCAGCCAGTTTTTTGCTCGAACCGGGCTGACATTCATAATGACACTATTGAGTGTTTTGGTATTAGTTATTGACATTAATTGTTACCTTTCAATTTTGAGACAATAGCTTCTGCAATTTCAAATGCCAGCTCTTCGCCCATAGCACTTATTATTGCATTAGCTGCATAATTAGCTTCATAGGGCAATTCCACCGCTGCCCGTTTTTTTAGTTGACTGCATTGTCGCACAGGCTCAAATGCATCATCACTGATTCCACCATATTTTTTGCGATTATTACTTTTGCCAATATTGGTAGTATCCATCGTCGTCGTCTTGCCATTTTTATTGACAAAGGTGCGGGCATTTGGTCTTTCGCTATTAACCGTTAATAGTGAATTCCTGTGCTTACTTACCATTACGTGGGATACTCCACATCGCCGGGCAATTTCGTAATTACTCCATTGCAACCACTGGTCATCTTTTAACAGTATTTCAACAGCCTTGGCTTTATCCTGATTGGTTCGCCTTAAGCCATGGCTGGCATTTGCACCTACAGAATAAAGAACAGCATCTCTTTGAGTGCCCTGAGCAACTTCGGCTTCAATCTGGCCATTACCAATTTTCATATTAGCCCAATAGCGATGGAAGCCATCAGCCAGCCAGTAGCATACCCCATCATAAAAGACAGTTATTGATGGCAACTGAACCTTGTTTTCCAATAGCTCGACATACTCAGCGACCACATCGCCATCAATTTCAACTCGGGGTTGAGTGCCGCCGTCGATACGAATATCTTCAATATTTAACTTCTTTATTTTCATATTGTTCCTGTTTGTATATTAATTTGCTAGATCTTTGATCTTACTGGTTACATCATCATCAGCTTGCCGGGCCTTATTACTGATATCTGTGATCTGGGTTTTAGTCTGTTTAAGATTATCCAGATGCTTATCAGCTTTTTTAGCCAGATTATCAACATGGCCGGCTGGGTTTTTGACCCGAGGTGAAATATCATTTTTAATATCATTAATAACAAAAACTGTTATCACTCCGGCTACCATTCCAAATAAAAATTCCATAAAAACTCCTGTTTTATTAGCTTTTAGTCTCCAGGCCATATTAATCTGGAGACTAAAAGCTCAGTGTTGAGGATTATTAAAATCCTATTTAAATTCATCAATATGTTTAATTAATGGCTGGCGGGCATTATCATCCCAACGCCAGCATTCAATGGTGGCATTTACAGGTAATGACCTTGCCGCCTCTTTCATATTCTCACGCTCTGATGGCCCGGGCCAGTTATTAGCTTTGACCTGCAGGCAGCGAATACCTAATCGATTCGTTGCAATAATATCAAATACACCTAATGAAGCGGCAGACTTGATACACTGATAGCCAGATGCCTGCAGTAACTTCATGCTCTTTAATTCCAGACGAGAACCTTTGGCTTTACAATTTATCATCTGACCCTTTCTTTAAGAACGCTTCCACGGGGAAGTTTTGTCAGTATTGCCAGCTGGCTGTGTTTGAGGTTTAAGTGAACTTTTTTCACCATAACCTTTGACTTCATTGGTAAGATCGCCATTATCTTCTCTTTCTTTGAGCTTAACAGTAATCACCAGCGGTATATTATGCAGGTCAACAGAATCCTGTGGCTCCATAACACCAACGGCCCGACAGATCGCAGATAGTTTACTGCAGGCAATTTCGACAGTCTGACGATTAGGATGATCAAGACAAAGCCTGTCCCATACCAGGCGACCTTGAAATTCACCTTCGGTAACAGCAAGTTCAATTTCCAGATAACTGCCATCGCCGTTTTTGGTAGGCTTCATTTCAGTTTTGGTAATTACCACCGGATATTTTCCAGCTGGTATTGGTTCAAAGCCTGCATCCGGTTCAACATTGTTTGCATTAAATCCATTTAGATTTGCCATTTTAAAATTCTCCTAAAAATTGTTTATTAAACGTGTTTATTCGTAATACTAAGTTTTACTGTTAAGCTCTTGGTTAAATATATGTGCCTTTAACACTGGCTCTGCCAGAGAAGTTCACCCTTTGGGTGTTGGGTATTTACTTACAGATTGCCGCTACCATCGCATCCCAGTTCAAGGGCAGCACTTCATTGATTCCATAACGATTCTTTGCCAATAACTGACCGGTTTCATTTAAGATAAGCTCACGCTCATTTTTATTCATTCGGGCAGCTCCCACAAAATCTGACCATTCGATCATGGTATTCATCAGATCCGGATGAATCTCAGGTGCTGATTTTTCCATGACAATACCATCGATAGTAGTAATTGTACGGCGTGAAGCATGGGCCAGTAATACCACAGCTATTCCACGATTAGCGATAGCATCTAAAGTCGGCAGCAGATACTGATAAACATAGTTACGTAATACCTGTTTGCCATTGCCATAGCCACCATGGCTGCGGTTCATGGTATTATCCATATTGCGGGCATCACCATTGACACCGGCGACTCGTTCTTCTAAGCGGCGTAATAACCAGTCAATTGAATCGATAACTACCGTTTCATATTCATGGTCGCTATTAGCTAAGGCATCCAGCCAGGGCAGGATCTCGTCCCAGTTAGCCAGATATGGTGTCCGCTGACAACTGACATGGGCTGCACCATTTTCACAATCCACGATGATGGGATTATTACAACCTGAACTATATGTAGTTTTACCGACTCCAGGAGGTCCGTATACTATCCCCTTGGGAGCTCGCATATTGTTTTCATTTAATACTTTTTCAAAAATAGACATAGTTATTCCTTTATACTTGGGTTAAAATTTCATAAGTTAAGATAAGCCTTCAGTTTCAATCTCTAAAGACCAAAGACTGACAACTGAAGACTAAAACATCAGCAAATGTCAAGGATTCGAACTTCCTCATAGCCGCTGGGCCAATAATCATTTGCATAACAGGATATGATTGATTCCATAGCCATTTCATTTTCTATTCTGGCATTACTAAGCATCTGGTCACTTAGTCTCCAGAGCCCACAGCGAAATGGCTCTTTCTTTTCAATAGCGATAATATGCACCGGTACATACTGGCCAATAGCTGTAGCTAATACCGCCTGGTAAAATGCCAATTGATTATGATATCGATATCGTCTGGCATCAGCTTCAAACCAGTTAAGATCATCACAGGTTTTAAGATCAACAATTCCCTGATGAGGATGCAGCCAGTCAATACGAATCTGACAATTTAATCCACAATATGGAGTTCTAACTACACCTTCAGCGGTGCCATAGCTGATCAATTCAACAGCATCACTATTCATAGCAATACCGCAAGCCATCTTTTCAATTGTTTGGGCCTGTTCTGATGAAATCACCGGTCGACCCTGAGCTGCCTGCCAATCAGCAAACTTCTTGGTTAATGGGCCATAAGCCTTACCGGTAGAAGGATTAATCGGCCCGCCTACAGCATAGTCACGCTGATAAATGTCTCGACCTTCCAGAATCCTGGTATGAGCCGCTCGGCCCATAAAATATGATGGCGAATCCTTATCTTCAATTAAACCTACCCGTTTTTTATAGTACAGCAATGGGCACTTAATAAAATCCATCAACTGATGACTGCTCATATATTCGGTAGCCTTGGCATGATAATCATCTGCCATTTCGATTGTTAATACATCCATGTCGATGTGAATCCGGGATGATTCATTAATATTATTTTTTTCATATTCAGTAGGCACTTTAGTATTCCTTTCATGAAATAGCATTCAAACTTACTTTTTTTTAATTTTCCAGGTTATATCTATTGTTAACTCACCAAAACCCTTACCTGTCAGAATTTTTACCATTTTTTTTTATTATATGAGATATTCTTTCAAATCAGCTTCGGTGAAAACCTCTCGAATTGGCTTGATTACCCGTGCATAAAATGTTCCTCTTACCATGGAGAATTTTTGGCTGACCTCAGCGATACTCTGACTGTTCATAATTTCATAGCAGCACTGTTGATGAAAAGGGGATAACTGTCTTATTGCAATCTGGATATCATGACGTAAATCCACATGGTCAATATCAGACCTGGTTGAATTTCCTCGTGAACTTTTTACTGCATCCTCTGTAATAATGTCATGAAAACTGATGTTGAATTTACAATACTCACTTCCCCGTGGGGCGTCCATGGATTGTGATAATTGTTGAATCCTGGTTTTACTGCAACGCTGATGCCTTAGAATCTGAAAAGCCTTACGATTGACAATATGCGGAATAAAGGTCTTAATTGACCAGCGCAGATTATCATGTTTGGGTATACGTCGAATTACATCGAGCATCATTTCTGATTGGATATCTTCCAGATCATCCCGGGTAATCCCGCATTTTCCGATAAGTTTTCTGGCAGTAATTTCAATAGTAGTTTTGATATAAGAATCAAGAGTGCTGTTTTTATCCATTAGGATATCTCCATAGAAGGCATTGTTTTGCCCTGGCAATTTACCTGGGCTTTCAGCCTGATGGAAAATTTCAGCAAATAGCGATGTGAAATTATTTCGTAGCTATAAGTGCTTTACTAATAGTGATTTATAAAATAAATATTTTTAATTTAGATTTCAGCAAACAGCGGCAAGTGAAATTTTCATATAATTTTGACCTGAAAATGTGGGCATAAAAAAAACGCAAATACCGTTTTATTGGTAATTGCGTCTGCAGTATAGGGTATTATATTATCAGCCGGATTTACGACGATATTGGCGAATCATATATTCATCATTAACTGTTTTCCAGAGAATGCCAAGCAGCTCATCTGGTTCTTTAAGAATCCTGGAAATCATAGGTTCTGATTCACCCAGACGCCGGGCAAGGTCCCGCTGACTAAAGCGGGGCAAAATATCATCAGAGTTAGCCAGCAGGCTCTTCATTGAAAGAATATGATTATGCAATTCATGCTTGGCAGCTTTTATCACCGATGCCCTTTTGGCATCTTTTCGAGGGGCTTTACAGGCAGACTGGCCAGTTGCGATCAAATACCCCAGCTGGCTTTCAACAGCGTCTACATCAAATCGAAGTTGCCCATCGGAGAGACTTGTAAGCTCACTCATCTGAAATATACGGTCAGGGTCAAAATTATCCACTCTATATTGCTGCGGAAAAATGACAAACAGTAGCGGCTGCTTGCCAGAAGGTAAATAATGCCTTACTTCAGCATTAATAACTCTAGCCAGCCAAACCGGACGAGATTGACCAGCTAATGCTGCCCTTCCTATATTCCAAAGTAGATTCGGCAGGATTGTCTGGGAACTTCCTTTACAATCCAAAGACTGATATAACAGCTCGGCTGCTTTTTGATAATCTGGAATCCACTGTTGCAGTCTTTCAGGAGCAATTTGAACACTAATACAATGCGGGCATGGAATAAAAAAACGCCGCTTACCATCAGGATAATCCTTCTGGATAACTTCTTCAATATGGCCAGCATCACAGCTGTCACATTCAACTGAGCTTGAGCTTGGCCCCTGTCTAAATAGTCCTGTATTTAACAATATATCCCTTACCGGCTTTGATATTGCTATAAAGTCATCATATGTCAGGATAGAATTATCATTATATGCACAAAGCCAGAAAACATTAAGCGGATCGGTCAATTCCCCATCTCCTTAAATATTTCTCGCCAATTTGACGAATGTTTTCCGGTTGACTCTTAAGGTTGCTTGATTTTGGGCCAATATCAAAGGTTAATGCCTTTCGTCTGCCATAGCCATTAAGTTTTATTGATATAGTTGCTCGTTCTACCTGTAATACCGATAATGGCAATTTTTCACCATTTAAGTCATTATCAAGAAATGCATAGATTTCCTCTGGATGGCCATCAGCTGGCAATTTCACTATGATCTTCTTTTTCCTATTACCTAAAGGTGACATCTTCAGCATCCGAACCGATACCTGGCTAATCCCATCTTCCGGGTCAGTTGCAAAGGTAAATGATCTCTGCTTTAGATTAGCAACATCATAAGGTGTGCTATTATCTTGAGGGTCAATATCAATACCCAAAATCTCTTTGGCAAAAATCTGCTGTAAAGGCTGAATGATTTTTTTGCCGCCCTGAGCATATATATCTAATGTCCCCTGAAATACATCATATATAAATACAATTTCAAAGGCATGACGTCGATTAATTCTTTTTAATTGACCTTGATTATCCCAGGTTATATCAGTATCAGTATGGTCACTAAGATATACAAAGTAATAGTCCTGATGTTCATTTCGATTAATTATATCTACCTGGCAACTTTGCCCGCGACCCTGAGCTTGCAGATAAAATGCTGAAATATCTGTTTTAAATGCATCAATAGCCATCTGAGATGGACTGCTATTGGTCATTGGTAAATTACTGCGACGATACCAGAATCGTTTACTGAGGTGTTCAACATGAACAATAGGTACCGCTTCTTTCCAAATATCAGGATGTTTAAGGAAAACAGCCATAGCCATATCATAGCGGCTCTCATATTTCTCTAACTCCTGATTAATATCAATGCAAATTAAAGATGCCTGTTCCACCAATATTGATATGCCGCTGTCACTTGCAGCTATGCTATGAATATCTTGCAGGTCAACTTCCAGTAAACGCCGTCGCTCTTCAGGTAACTTCAAAAATGCATCATAAATATCCTGTATTTGGGTTTTAACTAAATTATCCCAGTCAATATTAAAACAACAGTTCCAGTTCTCTTGAAAAAATGTTTTCAATAGTTTTTTGCTGACCTGTCTCATTACTAATTGTGGATTGTATTGCTTCACTGATAGCTACTCCTTGTTGTGATTGAATTTTTAAATAAACATATGGTGGTTATATTGTAATTGCAATATTAAGCCCGGCCCCGCAGGCCCAATAAATACATTTGCGTAGGTCACCGGCTGTACCATAACGAATCGACGCTGCGATCATCATGACAATTAATAGCCAGGCGAAAAAGTCTTTGTGTTTAATTATGGTCATAGTTAAATGCATAACATAGCCTTATAGATAAGAATACACTGAAAATAGGCGCAGATCTTCTACTCATAAAACGTTGTGGGTAAATGATTTAAGCCTTTTGAATACCTGCGGTTTCCGGACCAGTCCTTCGTTTGTATCACAGGTTAATACAGTGACTATGTTAGGTAATTGATAGGGTATTGTCAATGCAGAATTCCTATTTTTTTACAAAAAATTCTAAGCTGTTATTAAATAAATACTTATGCATACTTTTTTAATATTTATTAAAAAAAATACCCTAAATTCTGACAGGTGAAGGTTTTGGTGAGTTAACAATAGATATACAGTATAGATTGAACTAACTTTTTAGATATTACGGAACCGCTATGACAAACAAATATCAAAATTCAGAAAACCAGATCCCCCTTATGCTAACTACCGATGAACTTGCAGCACAATTACGTATCAGTCGCACCTTACTCTATCAGCTAAGAACCGAAGGTAAAATACCTGCCCCTACTAAATTTGGCCGCAGGATTCTTTGGCCCCGCGATGAAATCCTGGCATGGATAAAATTCGATTGCCCTAATGCCCACCGATGGCAGCAGCATAAAAAAAATCTGCTTAAATCCCTTTAATTGACTTGATGACTTAGGCCATAAAATGGATTAATGGTGTAAACGAAACAAGCTTTTGAAAGGTACAATATGGCTGTTAATATCTATAAAATGAAGTATAAAGGCAGGGATGGCAAGATCATTGTCCCTAAGAACTGGACCATTGACTTTACCGATCACATTGGCTGTCGGCATCGTTTCTCAACCGGCCTGGCATCACAAAGAACCGCACAGGTCTTTGCCCATAAGATTGAGGCGATGGTATCGTTAAAGTCCAGCTTCTTGCCTTTAACTGGCGAATTAACCCAATGGCTCGAAACTATTAACCATAAAGTAAAAGCCAAGATCGCTGCTACCGGCCTTATTGATCGTCAGGAACATGCCGCCAGTAAAATGCTCACAGAGCATATGGAACAATGGAAACAATACCTCAAAGGCTGTGGCTGTACCGAACATCACATTAATCAACAATATGCCCGTATTAAACGCTGCATCAATGGCTGCAGCTTCCTGTATTTCAGTGATATCAGTGAATCAGTAATTTCTGTCTGGCTTATCAAAGCCACCAGCAAAAAAGGAAATCAAAAGCTATCATTATCTAACAGCACCCGCAACCATCTCATCAAAAACATTAAAGCATTTTGTAACTGGGCGGTTATGGAAAATCATTTGATAAAGTCGCCAGTTGCTAATATGAAACTCTTCAAATCTGACCCGCAGTTACGAAGAGCTTTAACCGCCCAGGAAATACACAAACTGTTGGCAACCACTGCCACACAGCCCCGACTCTTTAGTCTATCTGGGTCCAGACGGGCATTGCTATACAGATTAGCTATCGAGACTGGCCTGCGAGCTGGGGAACTGCGGGCCTTGAAAGTAGAAAATGTCAACTGTGATACCCAGGTCATTTTTCTACCCGGAGAATTTACCAAAAACCGTCAAACTGCAAGGCTGCCGCTAAAGAGCGAAACAGCTCAATTACTAAAAAACCATATACAGGGTAAAAAACCAGATGACCAGCTAATTCATGTCCCCGATAAAACCTCAAAAATGATCAAAGCTGATCTCGAAGCTGCCCAAATTATTCATCGCGATATCGGCAGCGGCAAACTCGACTTTCACAGCTTAAGACATACCTTTGGCACCCTGCTGGCCAATGCCGGAGTCCATCCTAAAACCGCCCAGCAACTCATGCGGCATAGCAAAATCGAACTGACCATGAATATTTACACCCACACCACCCAAAATCAGATCGAATCGGCGATCCAGAGCTTACCGGTGTTTTAGGCACAACAATCAACCACACCCTGTTTTCAGCCTAAAATATGATGTTTTTTGTGCAAATTTAAAGTTTAACTTGAAATTTACACAAAAATGAGTTATTATTCATATACTATGATTATTAGAAATATACAAAATGAGTTGTTGCAATGTGCCAAAGAATATCCGGCTGTAACCATATTAGGCCCTCGCCAATCTGGTAAGACCACTCTGTCCAGGATGGCTTTTCCGTCTTTAGGCTATTGTTCGCTGGAAGATCCAGATATTCGTCAAAATGCTATAAATGACCCCCGTGGCTTATTGTCTGAATTTCCCCATGGAGTTATTCTAGATGAAATCCAGAGAGTCCCGCAACTTTTAAGCTATCTTCAGGGTTTGATTGACCAACAACAAACCCCAGGCAAATTCATCCTTACAGGCAGCCATCAACCTGAAGTTCATCAGGCCGTCAGCCAGTCACTGGCAGGAAGAACCGCTATTTTAGAATTGCTTCCCTTTTCAATTAATGAGCTTATCCAATATAAAAGACCGCAGCAAAATGCCTACGAAATGATAATCCAGGGATTCTACCCAAGGTTGCATGAAAACCAACTTAGACCAAGTCGATTTTATTCATCATATATTGCTACTTATATCGAGCGAGATGTTAGGGCATTGATCAATCTCAAAGACCTGACACGCTTTAATGAATTTCTAAGGCTTATAGCAGGCCGTGTTGGCCAACTAATCAACTACTCTTCTTTAGCAAATGATATTGGCGTAACCTCATCAACTATCAAGAGTTGGGTTTCAGTTCTAAAGGCATCATACATACTTTTTGAACTGCCACCATATTTTAGAAATATCAGAAAACGCTTGGTAAAATCATCCAAATTATATTTTACAGATGTTGGCCTTGCCGCATGGCTGCTGGGACTCCAAACCGCTCAACAAGTTCAGCGAGACCCATTAAGAGGTGGATTATATGAAAATCTGATGATTCTCGAAGTGGTCAAAAAATTGCTTAATCAAGGTCAACAGCCACAACTTCATTTCTATCGCGACTCTCATGGCAACGAAGTTGACCTGTTGGTCACTCAAGGCCGCAAATTCTCAGCTATAGAAATCAAATCAGCTAAAACTTTTCAGCCAGATTTCATTTCGGGATTAAAACATTTTGAAGCTGCGATCTCAAAAACTGAAACTGTAGACAAATTTGTCTGGTATGATGGCCAGGAAAAAACAACCTATAAAGATGCCAGAGTTTGCAATCCATTACTTCATGGAATGTTTACTCCATCGGAATAAACGCATCATGCAATATTGCCCGGAATTTTTAATCAACTCATCGGCCATAAACTTATGAGCTCTTAATAGATCATACTCACAGGCAGACTCCCAAGATAATCATCATAGGCGGCATTAACTATCCTTAAATCTCGGATAGAAAGATGTTTAATGAAAATATCGCAAGATAAGCTTGCCAGCATTGTAGGTATCAGTAAACCTACCGTTAGTGCTTTTGAGCAAGACAAGCTATCTTTGTCTCTTGAAAATGCGATAAAAATCCTAAAAGCTATTGGCTTAAGTTAAGCAATAAATAATCTGCTTCCTGAACCCTAATCGCAGCCCAGCTTAACCAGTGGTAGTTCTTTCGCGTCTGCCTGATCAAATTTATACATTCTTTTGAACCTAGCCCGCAATGAATCCGGATTAGGCCGCTTGAGACAGTTACGGCGACCATGAAGATATTCCTGCACCCTTTGGAACTCATTTATATCTAGGTTGCCTATAATACGACACAGCTGGGCCCATTGTCCCGGATCGATCTCCTGGGACAACTGGCACCATACACCGGTATCTGCTATTGCAGGTTCATCAAAAAGTAATAATTGAGTATTGTCCATGAAATGTTCCTTTCAACTAAGTTCTTATCAAATAAATAGTTAAAAGGGTCTCGGAGGGAGATGCGTAACCAGAGCCCGGTTCCACCCTTACAAAAATATATCGGCAAGCTTTTTCTGTTTACATTAATTTTTTTCTATTACTTATCGCGCCTTCACTACCGCAAGTTCATCCCACCTGGTAGTATACCGCCCAGATCGCATCTGAAACTTCGTCTTCCATTTCTGTTTCTGCTCAATTCCTGCAGCTCCATAGCTGATGGCATTACTTTGCATCGAGTTAATCTTATCAATAACATTCATCAATTTTCCTGAACGCCCCCGGTCAACATCGTCAAACAAATTAAGTTGTACCCGATCCTTATCGATAAGCTGTTCTAATAGCACGCCAGCTTTCTTAAATTTATAACCCTTACGATAAATTTTAGTTAAACAGCCCAATGCATAATGGATCAACTCTCCGGTATCGCTGCTGGTTACCGGCAGCTCAACGCTTTGACTATCATAATAACGCTGCTTTTTATCAAAGGCACTGGTCATTACAAATACTGTTAATCTTCCCGCTACTAACTTTTGCTTCCTTAGTTTTTGAGTTGCTCTGCTAACATATTGTGCTACTGCCTGGCTTAATTCATCAAAACTCTCGATTGGCCTGCCAAAAGATCTTGAGCTACATATAGTCTTATTCTGTGGCGGGCTATGTTCCAGGTCATAACAAACCTGGCCACGCAGCTCATGGGCTATTCTAACACCTACAACACCCAATGCTTTCCTAAGCCAATGGTCATCAGTATCCCGCAACTGCAGAGCATTGCCAATTCCTCCAGTTGCCAGTCGATTAGAATACCCTCGCGAAACACCCCAGATATCAGTCAAAGGTGTGCCAGATAATATGCTGTCAATATTATCACAATTAATTAGATCAACAACTCCATTACCATGTTTAGCCAAATGATTAGCCAGCTTCGCTAATGTTTTTGTTGGCCCAATACCAACTGAAACCGGAATCCCTGTCCATTGCCTGACTGTTCTTCTAATCTGTTGGCCATAATCGCATAAATCAATGTTTGCAAGATTACTCAAATCCAGAAATGCTTCATCAATTGAATAGATTTCCATGTCATCGCAAAAGCCTGCCAGAGTTTTCATAACCCGCTGAGACATATCACCGTAAAGGGCATAATTAGAAGAAAATATTGCTGTGCCATGTTTTTTAAGAAAAGGTTTTTCTTTGAAATAAGGCACTCCCATCTTTATTCCTAAAGCTTTAACTTCATTGCTACGGGCCACGATACAGCCATCATTATTACTCAAAACTGCAACCGGCCTGTTTTCCAGAGCCGGGTTAAATACCCGTTCACAGGAAACATAAAAATTATTACAATCAACCAAAGCAAATATCATATTTCCCCCGATCAAAATGAATGTATAACATGCCGGACAACTCCCCAGACTGCAAAATCCATTGCATCAGAAATCTTCTGCTTTTGATATGCCTTATTCTCAGGGACTAGCCAAATCTGGCCCCGCTTTATTCGCATTGTCTTGACCGTCAGTTCGCCATCAATGCAAGCAATCACCACATCGCCATCTTTGGCATTAACAGCTCTGTCGACTACAAGCATATCATCAGGGTGAATACCAGCATTAATCATCGATTCACCAGTAACCCGCACAAAATAAGTTGATGCCGGGTTGCTGATCAGATGCTTATTCAAGTCCAGCTTGCCTTCGATATATTCCTCAGCTGGCGAAGGAAACCCCGCCGCCACCGCCGACAAAAACAATGGCCGCAGGCATACACTACCCGTCCCAGCTCTATAAATCGCTTCTATATTCATAAAACCCCACTTTTCAGGTGAAAAAACATAAAAATGCCTTATCCATAAGGATAATTGCCAACATTACTTATTAAATATAGCACCCTAACATTACACTAACAAGAAAAAACCAAAAAATAGTGAGTTTTAAAAAATGTAGGCTACACCAAAGAAAATCCTAGCACTATATCGCTGTATTTTACACAAAACGCTCCTCACCTTTGAAAATCACTGGCCAATCCCGGGGGGGAGCGACTGAGAAAATATGTTTTGTCACATTATATATAGGGTTTCAATCCACGCTCCCTCGGGGGGAGCGACGTCATTGAGAATGATAACTCCCATTACTGGCAAGAGTTTCAATCCACGCTCCCTCGGGGGGAGCGACTTGTGCTGTGTCTTTTGTATCCATTTCGGTAATTGTTTCAATCCACGCTCCCTCGGGGGGAGCGACCCCTTCCATTCGTCTAAGGATACTTCACTTACACGTTTCAATCCACGCTCCCTCGGGGGGAGCGACAGTGTCGATAATCCACACCTGGTCACCATCATCTGTTTCAATCCACGCTCCCTCGGGGGGAGCGACGTGAAAAGGCTGGACGGTTCCCGTCCCAGTCAAGGGTTTCAATCCACGCTCCCTCGGGGGGAGCGACGGACTGCCGGCCGGCATATTATCAAGCCGGATGTGTTTCAATCCACGCTCCCTCGGGGGGAGCGACTTCTTTGATCTTCTGTAATAGTAGCCAGCGCAATGTTTCAATCCACGCTCCCTCGGGGGGAGCGACTTTCATGACTGGCCGATTATCATTGACCAGCTGAGTTTCAATCCACGCTCCCTCGGGGGGAGCGACGTTGTTTTCTGAGGACAGGGTGGCTGTCTTTTAAAGTTTCAATCCACGCTCCCTCGGGGGGAGCGACCACCTGCACAACCTGTTAGAAATAAGACTAAAAAGTTTCGTAACCGTTCACAGCAATGATTGGTATTGTTGATTTGTCCAGTGAGCGTGAAGGGAATCATGGATAAATTCAAAA